>NZ_JAHBDR010000057.1:0-71103 GCF_019956575.1 Pseudomonas sp. A-R-19 | reverse complement strand
AAGGCGGAGTGTCAGGCAGCATTGATGTTGCTTGACCCACCGCCTTCGCGAGCAAGCCCGCTCCCACATTGGATTTTCGTCGAAATGATGCGGTATCACCCCAGCAAACGTATCGGAGCCCCTGCCGACCAGGCCTGGATATCCTCGATCATTTGCGAGAAAAACAGCTGGTAGTTCTGTTGACTGACGTACCCGACATGGGGCGTCGCCAGCACGTTGTCCAGGGTCCGGAACGGATGGTGGGCGGGCAGCGGCTCATGCTCGAAGACGTCCAGTGCGGCGCAGGCCAGCCGCCGTTTCTGTAGCGCCTTGATCAGCGCCGCTTCATCGACAATCGGCCCGCGAGCGGTATTCACCAGCAGCGCCGTGGGCTTCATCCAGCCCAGGGCTTGTGCATCCACCAGGCCCCGACTGCGCTCGCTGAGTACCAGGTGCACTGACAGCACATCAGCCTGCTCGAACAGTTCCTGCTTGCCGACATAGGTCACACCGACCTGCGCCGCGCGTTCGGCGGTGAGGTTTTCACTCCAGGCGATGACGCGCATGCCGAACACCTGGCCGAACTGCGCGACACGCTGGCCGATGCTGCCAAGGCCGAGGATCGCCAATGTCTTGCCGTGCAGGTCGCCGCCCAGGCCTTGTTGCCACTGGCCGGCACGCAAGGCATTGGCTTCGACCACCAGGTTGCGGGTTGCCGCCATGATCAGCGCCCAGGTCAGTTCCGGTGCAGCGTGTTTGTAGCTGTCGGTCCCACTGACCTGAATGCCCAGCGCCGCGGCGGCTTTCAGGTCCAGGGCCGCGTTGCGCATGCCGCCGGTCACCAACAGTTTGAGCTTCGGCAGGCGACGCAGCAGGTCTTCATCGAAGCGGGTGCGCTCACGCATCACGCAAATCACCTCAAAGCCGGCCAGGCGCTCGGCCAGGGCCTGGTTGTCGGCGGGGTAGTCGTGGAGAAAACTCACCTGGCCGACGCTGTCCAGCGCCGACCAGTCCACCACATCCCGCGCCACATCCTGCCAATCATCAAGCACTGCAATCTGTACAGGCATCAGCCTTTCCTCTTCAACGCACGGGGTTGGTCTTGTTCAGCCAGGCGAGCAGGGCCTGGTGGAATTGTGCCGGTTGTTCCATCTGCGGCGCGTGGCCCATGCCCGGGAATTCGACCAGCGTGGACTGGGGAATCAGCCTGGCCACTTGCTTGCCGAGGACGTCATAGTGGCCGATCTTCGCCTTGACCTCGGGGGAGGCGATGTCACTGCCGATGGCGGTGGTGTCGGACGTACCGATCAACAGCAGGGTCGGCATCTTCAGGTTGTGGAATTCGTAGTACACCGGTTGGGTGCAGGACGCGGCAATGTGTAGAAGAGTGATAAACTCCATTCCATAGGCCGCAAGCCCAATAGATACAGAGGTAATCGTGAACAACGCCTACTCATATATCCGCTTCTCCACTGGCAAACAGCTAAAGGGTAGCAGCCTTGAGCGCCAGCAAGCCATGCTGGATGAATGGGCTGAAGCAAACCCTAGCTACACGCTGAATCGTGACCTGACGTATCACGACTTGGGTATCTCTGGCCGTAGCGGGAAGCACCTCAAAAATGGGTTTGGCAAGCTGCTAGAGGCGGTTGAGCAAGGCGATATTGGCGCCGGTGATGTTGTACTGGTTGAAGCTATCGACCGGGCAGGGCGGATGGAACCGGCCATGATGCTTGGCATTCTCACAGGCATTCTGAATGCTGGTGTGTCACTGGTGACGTTGGATGACAAACAGGAGTACACACAGGAGTCTTTGAGGGGGGGGAGCCTTTACATTCTGGCAGGTAAGGTTCAGGCGGCTTTCAACTACTCGCAAGCGTTGAGCGAGCGAATGAAGGCCAGCTACAAGAGCCGTAACAAGCTGGCTGCCAATGGCGTCACACCAAAACGTAATACGCCAGTGTGGCTGGAATCAGACGGCACTTTAAGAGAAGACATTGCACCATTCGTAAAGCAGGCATTTGAAGACTATGCAGCGGGATTGGGTGAACGTCGAATCTACGAGCGCATCTTGCAGAAGAGTGATAGCGAGTATTTCAAACGGATGGCTCCCAGCACTGTAAAGCGTTGGATGACAAACCGTACTGTGTTGGGTGAGTGGCAGGGTATCCCAAATGTCTATCCTGAAGTTGTTGAGCCTGAGTTGTTCTATCGTGTACAGAAACGTATGGAAGAGAAGTTTTCACCACGTAGCACACCTGTTAAACACAAGTACACTGGATTGGTGGTGTGTGGCGAGTGTGGGAAGAATTTCAACACCAAGGCTTACGGTGTAAGAAAGAACGGAGTTACACCACCCGCTGTGATGGAGTGTTCTACTCGTGCCCGTAGAGGCTCTACAGCTTGCTCCAACAGTCGTTCTATTCCTGAGTCTGTTATTGCCCTTGTGTACATGCAATCATTCAGCAAAGGCGCTCTCAGGGCCTTGCAGGGGCAGGTGTTATCTGCGTCGCAAAAGCGTGAAGTTGAGATTGATGGTGAAGTGGCGGAACTCAATAAGAAGCTTGCCCGTGCTGCACACGCCCTTGTTGAATTAGGCGATGATGCTGAAGAGATTCTTATCTTGGTGAGAGGTTTAAAAGCCCAGCGTTTTGCATTGGAGAGTGAAAAGGCGGGTTTAACAGAGTCTGCTGTCTCCGTGTATGACAAGGTTGCTGATCTTATCAAGTTCAACTTTGATTCAGCCAAAGCGAATGCAATGCTACAGACTGTTGGATACAGGATTGTTTGCAATGCTGATTCGACAGTGGTTAGCGAGTCAGGCACGTACAAGTATGAGGGGTGGGGCAGGGCTGAAGATGTTCATAAGGTGATTACACCTGAAGGGCTGATGATGAAGCTACCAATCCATCGTCTAGGCGTTGAGCGTAAGCCTATGAAGGATGCAGCAGGTGCAATGGATAGGGTTAGAGTCAGAGTGGCTAAGATGGTGCGCATAGGAGCAGTGAAATGAATGCAATGTTTGCCACAGCAGGTTACACACTGTACATCCTGAGTTGTAACTCCGACGGTGCGGCGTGCCAACGGATGCAAGACACAGAAGCCTATGAAACTGTTGAGCACTGCGTGACCAAAGGGCAATTCACAATTAAGTTTGTTGCTGAGCAGCAAGAGTTCCAATTTCCCGGTCAGCCAATACCTAAGCAGGGGTGGGAGTGTTACCAGATTCCCCGTAAGACGGGTGATAAGCCAGTGGAAGCAGGGGGCTATAAGCTAAAACTCAAGAAAACGAATTGATACTAGAGGCAGGACGCACCATGAAAACACTGTTGATGGCGGTTGCAGTGGCAGGGATGTTGGGGAGTGGGGCAGCTATGGCTATGGATGGAAACGAGTTACTGGAGGGGTGTCAGGCCATGATTCAGACAGACGATACTGGAGAAGCGCCTCCTGTTAATCTCATCATTGGGGCTGGTCAGTGTCTTGGAATCGTTGAAGGAGTCCGCATGACAATGTTTTATCTGAACGGTTCTCTGCCCGAGGCTGCCAGGGTGTGCTTCCCGAAAGGTGTTACAACCGGCCAAGGGGCAAGGGTTGTCGTAAAATACCTAAAAGACAACCCGGAAGAGTTACATGAGGATGCAACAAGTCTAATATTTTTTGCGTACCACAAAGCGTTCCCTTGCAAGTGACATTGCAATGGTTTGAATGTGTCAGGTGAAATGTCAGCCGGAAACGGCTGTAACCTATATAGAACAAGGCTTGCAGGCGGATCGGTGGGCGTAGAACCTCTCCTAGAAATGAATGAAACTCGCACACTTGGAGTGTCAGAATGAAAGCATGGATATGGTTTTTTGCACTGATGGGGATGTTGGGATGTGGATTGGCGAGTGCGTCTATGGATGATGGAAATACACTTTTAAAGCAGTGTAAGCAATTCATCAAGTTTATGGATGGGGAGAATGCGAATGGACTAGACGCTGGTTTGTGTGGTGGCTTTGTGAGAGGTGTTACCAGTACAAACTTTCTTTACAGTGAGCTGTTTAAGCAAAAGTTTGGTATTTGTGAGCCGCGAAATATATCTGCCAATCAGGATGTGCGTATTGTTGTAAAGTATTTGGAAAACAATCCTAAACAGTTGAGCGAGGATAGAACAATTTTAGTGTGGCTCGCCCTTGCAGATGCGTTCCCTTGTAAGTGATGTTTCCTAGAATGAATTAAGCCCCGACTAGCGGGGCTCTTTTGTCATTGCTTTTTAACCTTACGTGCCATCACTCTTGAATCCATCAATGATCCAAACAATCAGCCTGATAAGCCAGTGTGCGACTACGAGACATACGACAGCACTTGCAAACCATCCCACTGAGTTGAGTAGAGAAAGTCCTATATACGGAGCCTTGAAGCCACCATCAAAAATGAAAACAAGGCTTATCACAGCGCCGATAAGCAAGAGTAATGCTGGCCCCAGTCTGAGCACCTGAGCGAGCCGCCAATAGCCTTCATGCTTGAACCAGCCAGGACGTTTGAACAGAAAATCTATCAACATTACACCTCCATTGGAAAGCCCGCCAGATGAGCGGGTTGGGGGGAACACACACACACACACACACGCAAATTAATCAAACTTGGTGAGCTTCTCACGTGCTTTGGCAAGATCGTTCATTACAACCTCAAGCTCCTGACTCAGCTCCTGCTCCCGCTTTTCAAGAGTAGCTATCAGAGAGTTGATACCGTTCTTGTATGCGGCCTCTACGTCAGCCAAGGAAGTTGGAGCAGTAGGAGCTGGGGCTTTGCTAACGACCGGGGTAGTTTTCAGTTTCTTATCAGCAGCCCAAAGTCTAAAGGTGGCGTAAGGCGGGACGGCCACGCCCTGAGCAGCTTGCTCTTTCAGCCAAGGCAGAGTCTCCGACACACCAGAGGCGGTGTAGGCCGCTAGCAGGGCTGCGCGGTCGCACATAGCGCCCTTGGTCTGCACGTAGCTGTGCTGTGCGTTCCACGACTGGCCTTCTTTTAGATTCGTCCCTTCTGGAATTGTACTCATTTGTCAGGCCTCATGATGTGATTGGTGTGGCTGTCATGATAGCTCGTTCCAATGAAATCCTTCAACTGGTGTTAACAAAATACTAGAATAGTGGAGGGTGTGAAGCATCAGCGCTCTGTACTTTCGTACACAGAAATCTACAGTTTTTGAGGGGTGTTCTTGGCTGGAGGTCAGATGCTGTACGGGTTAGAGCCAAGTTGGTCATCTTAAAACGGGACAAAAGAGTACAGTAGATATGGGCGTTTTCTGCACGGATTCCAAATTTCCGCCGTAGGAAAGGTGCTGATCTTTTATGAGATTGGATTCTAGTCTGGAAAAATAATGGAAGGGCACATTTGAAATCAGGATTCAAGCGAGAGGTGTTCAGTGTTGTGCGAGCGGCCTAATGATAATCGTTCTTAATCTTAAAATAACAAATGCCACCTGAAGTCCCTGTAAGGCTCAGAAAGACACGTTGAGAGCGATCATCAGGCGGCGTACTGCTGTTGGTGCCCACTCACTGCCACGGGCTGTACGCAAGCCTTTAGCGTTGAGGCAATCGGCTACTGACTGAAGCGTGTTCACTTTGTTGTACAGGCAGGACTCTAGGTGTGGACGTAACGCCTCTTGAGCATTGGCGATGTTAGTCATACGGATGTTATTGGCAGCAGTGATATCAGCTACTGCACGACCCTTAGCAAGCGCATCAGAACGATTCTTCACCTTCTGCACTGCTACAGCATCACCAGCATCAGCACGACTCTGAAGGGCTGCCAGAGCTTCTCGCGTACGCCCTGAAATGAACTCTCGTTCTTGTTGGGCCAGTGCTGCAAACAGGTGAAGTTCAAAGGTTTTGGCCTGTGGCATCGTCGCCACCTTAAATTCCGTTTGTTCCATGAGCCTTGCAATGTGATGAACAGAGCGAGACAGACGGTCTAGCTTTGCCACTACCAGTTGCGCGTCTTGCTCCTTGCACAGGGCAATAGCCTTTGCACCTTCTGGACGGTCTTCAATGGCGAGCTTGCCAGATGCCACGTCAACGAATGTACCAACAATCTCCCATCCGTTCTGTTGGGCTGCACGGGTGATGTAATCCTGTTGTGCGTCCAGACCTAAACCAGAGTCGCCTTGGCCTTTTGTAGAAACTCGGATGTACGCAACAACTTTCATAGGATGTCCCCTTTGTGTGTGGGTGCATTCTATTAGCAATTCTGTGATTTGTCATTAGCTAGAACGACCGATGGTGCAAATGACATTGCAATGTTCAACCAAATGACAAACCACAAATGACAATTCTGGAGTCTGCCGATTCCGTTTTTCTCACTTTTTCCGTTTCCGCCGTCGCCAGAGAAAAAGCATCGCGCTTGATGCATGCGCACTATTATGGTGTGGGAAAGGGGTTTAGAACGATTGGAGAGGTGTTAGCCGGGATATGACGGATTGACTAATATGGCTGTGAGCCAATGAAATCAGGGTGTGTAGGAGGGTGTAGCCAATATGGGCTGTTTTGCTGTCGCCGCGCACAAGGATTATATCCATAAGTTTTATATGGGATTACACTGGGTTATTGGTTGTTTTTTAACCAAAAGACTTTCGGTCGCACTCTATGGGCAGTGGGGACATGGATGCTGCGCATCAAGGAGAGGAGCAGCCCGACAGTGGGAATAACCCTGAACGGACGTTCAGAAGGGACAGCCACCGGGCGAACGCCCAAGAAGGAAAAACTTCAGAGTGAACATCCATAACAACCAACATCAAAACCACTACCTTAAGAACTGACGTTCTTGATCAGAGCAAGCCCGACAAGCCTGCTTGTCAGTGTTACAAGTTGTAAGTGTTACTTCTTTTTTGTTTGTCCTGTTGTTGTTTGTTACAAGTTGTACAATCCTGAACGTACGTTCAGAAGGTGACACCATGGAAGAGTTAACCAGATAAAAACAAAACAGATAATACCAACCCTAAGAGCTGACGCTCTTGATTGCGCCGTGCAGAAACATCCTGTCAGGATGACAAAGGGTAACACTGTGACGTTGCCGTCACGGGGTATAACCACTTGCTTTTTGGGGGGATTGATTTCATCAATTATTATCCCCCATAACATTCCAAGTGTATCAACCTTCAGTCGTACCGACTGGGTGGTATCCTTTCAGTGTGCGAATGCTTCACCTGAATGGAGTGATTCACCTTCTATATCCGAGCGTAATTCAACCGCTCTCAGAGTAGCCTCTTTTGCAGGTCGTTCGCTTCCTCATATCCGAGCGTAATTAAACTCAAGCCAATTCTTGCAAAATATCCGTGCTGCCGTCCCGGTACGAATCAGCAAAGTCCACTTCGAACTGGAGCTGCTGTCGTACTGTCGGATTACGTTCAAGGTAGAGTTCCATTCCGCCAATGGCGTAACGGGTACACTGACAGATTCTTCGTGCTTGCTGGTCGCTCATGGTGCGCAATCCATCAAGGCGAATCACGCGCTTCACGACTTCCACGCTGATCTCATCCAGCAGGCAAGCCCGTAGTACATGTGTTGGCTTTACGTTCAACTTGTCGTTGCTATCACCAGCCGCTACATAGCAGGAACCATAAACGTAATCGTCCACCCACCCATACTTCTCAGCGTGGGCCACCTTCAACAAACTGGCGATCTGGTTGGATTTCACTTTGGGCTTTGGCCCGCGTTTAGCTCGTTGGGCGTCAAGGTCAATCACGCCATCTGGCAAGCCTTCCACTTCAACTTCAACTTCGGTAGCGTCAGGGCGTGGCGCCGGATCAAGCTCAAAGCTCAGGAATACCGCTGAGGTCTTACCGACCTGGGGCAATGGATAATCGTAAGCCGCTTGGGTTAGGGCATGGGTGGTGTAGCTTCCCAGCACTTGGCCTGTGGCTGGGTCAACAATGAATCCGTCGATGTTATGTGTACGCATACGTGCGATATATTGCATGGGTCGTTCTCCTGTTCAAGTTTTAATTCATAGGCGTTGCCTCATCTGGGGTCATCAAGGCCGGAATGGCCAAGCAGCACGCACGACAAAGCCGCGCTCCATGATTGTCCTGACGGACATGGGGGCGGGCTTGGTTATGCGGGTGAGCAGCGAATGGTCTCATGGATTAAGTTTTGACGCAAGCGATATTTGATAGTGTTATGCGATCAGATAGTGGGGGTGTGTACGCTTGTCTGCACGCACCTTTTACGTTCGCTGTAATAACTGTAATCATCCTCAATATCGTCCCATTCAAGAGCTGTAGGAGCGTCATGTGTGAAATCTGGGATATCAGCAAGGGGATTGGGTTCTACAATTGGCGTAGGAGCGAGGATGTTCTTCTTTAGGGGGGCAATATTTCTAACAAAAGATTACGCGCAGCATATGTATCACATATAATCTGATAGCCTGTCTCTGCTTCGATCTAAAATCAGCAACAAAGGACTATGACTGAAATGAAGTTTACACCACTGGCAGCTGTAGCATTATTGGCTATGCCAATCACTGGCTTTGCCGACTCACTCTACCTAAGCTGTAAGCAACTCTCATCTCCTAAATTCAATTATGAGAGTGCGTATAAGAAGACTCCAAAGAATGCTAGAGATCAATTTCTTGTTGACGCAGTTGAGCAGGGAATCATTGGGAAATTTATGATTCCGCCATCTACATGGGAAATCAATCTCTCAGATGAAATCATCGTGTCACCAGAGCAAAGTCATAAGGTTATGGCTATCACAACTGTGTCTAACAGCAAGATTGAAGGCGCTTCCAACTTTGGTAGTTCATTTAATCTCAACAGAATTAATGCAACCCTAGAGTACAGTTCGTATCTCAGTGAGGAATCTATAACCACTTGGAAAAAGGCACATGGAGGGGTGCTCCCACCTGTCCTAACGTATAAATATGTCTGTGAGTCAAGTGGCAGACCGGCTATTTGAAAGGTGGAGAGCTTGCGTGACTGTCCGCCCTTGAATGTATGTCTTTGTGAAGCACAGCTTTGAACTGATGTTCAAGGGTAGTCACTCTGGGAGATTGTCAGCCGCTGTACGGGAATATCACTTGAAACGGATATTGGTTGATAGGGCCAGATGATCCCACACGGATAACCGAGGGCCACCACCCCCACAGGCAGGCTCTTCTGCCTCTATTGCGTGGATGGTGTCCTGAATTGACGGTCGGTTACGTGGTGGATATGCTAATCCCCACATTGATGAATGCTGGGTGAAGATCATGTCGTAGATCAGCGCCGAGTTCCACGCGACTTGCGTATGCCCCGGGCCTTTGTTCAGGCCGGCGAGCATGTCGACCCAGCGATCGAATTCCGGTTTCCAGCGGCCGCCGTAATAGGTGTTGCGCTCGTAGGTGCGGATCCCGTCGGCGCTGAGCTTGAGTTCGCGTTCGTACCATTGGTCAACGGTGCGATAGGGGACGCCCAGGGCTTTCCAGTCTTCCAGGCCAATGGGGTTGACCAGCGCCAGTTGCTCGACCTGTTCGGGGTATTGCAAGGCATAGCGGGTGGCGAGCATGCCGCCGGTGGAATGCCCCAGCAGGGTGGCTTTCTGGATGCCCAGCGCCTTGAGCAATTGCTGGGTGTTCGTCGCCAGTTGCTGGAAGCTGTACTGATAGTGCGCCGGTTTGCTGGAGGTGCAGAAGCCGATCTGGTCCGGGGCGATGACCCGATAGCCGGCGTCGCTGAGGGCCTTGATCGAGGTGTCCCAGGTGGCGCCGCAGAAATTCTTGCCGTGCATCAGCACCACGCTGCGGCCATTGGCCTTGCCGTGGGCGGCGACGTCCATGTAACCCATTTGCAGGGATTGGCCCTGGGATTCGAAGGCGAAGTACTTGAGTGTGTACGGATAGTCGAAACCCTGGAGTTGCGGGCCATATTCCGGCCCTTCGGCGTGGGCGATGACGGGCAGGGCGGCGGTCAGCAACAGGCCGGATAACCAGCAGGAGAAGGGGCGCGGCATGGGACAGCTCCATGGAAAATCCGCCCATGCTGGATCGGTTCGATTAGGGCGGCATTAACCACAGGCAATCGCCGCCCTCGAAGGTTCAACCCATCCAGCCCAATGTCACCAGGGCCAGCACGCCGTAACGGGCGCCTTTGGCCAAGGTGACGATCAGCAGGAAGCGCCCTGGGGGCTCGCGCATGACCCCGGCGACCAGCGTCAGCGGATCGCCGATCACCGGCAGCCAACTGAGCAGCAACGACCAATGACCCCAGCGTTGATAATGCAGCCGGGCTTTTTCCAGGTGTCGGGGGCTCACCGGAAACCAGCGCCGGTCGCGGAACCGTTCGATTCGACGCCCCAGCCACCAGTTAAACAGCGACCCCAGGACGTTGCCAAGCGTTGCCACCGCCAGCAGTGCCCAGAGCCAGTACCGATCGCTGAGCAGCAGTCCGACCAGCACGGCTTCGGATTGCAACGGCAGTAGCGTGGCGGCACCGAATGCCGCGAAAAACAGCCCGAAGTACGCACCCCAAATCAATGGGCGGGGTAGTCCGCAACCACCACGTCAGTGCCGTCCTTTTTCAGGCCGATGACCTGATAGGCATCGCTCATGCCGTCCATTTCCATACCGGGCGACCCCATGGGCATGCCAGGGGCCGCGACACCCAACAGGTCGTCGCGCTTGCTCAGGGCCACGACCTGGTCGGCCGGGACATGACCTTCGACGAATTTTCCGTTGATCAACGCCGTGTGGCACGACGCCAGGCGCGGTGGCACGCCGTGCTGTTGCTTGAACTCACTCATGTTGGCTTCGACGTGGTCCTCGACCTTGAAACCATTGGCTTCCAGATGGGTGATCCACTTTTTGCAGCAACCACAATTGGCGTCGCGATGAACCTCGATCGGAATGAGGTCGGCGGCCTGGGCCAGCGAGGAGATGAACAGGGCGCTCAGGGCGATCAGACGCAGAGGATTTCGCATGGGATTCGTCTCGGCTAACGGGCAAAAAAACGCATTCTGACCATTTTTTCCGGTCAGGCATTCAAGGAGTGTTTCGAATTGCTACAAGGATCCGCGCTTCGATGATGGTAGATCAAGGCTGTCGGGCAGATGAGGGGCACATTACAAATTCGTCAGGTTCAAATGCCGAAGGTGCGTGTCTACTTGATTCCCGGTTTCAAAAAAGTTCTTCATGCAATCCCGGGGAACACCGATACCTGTAGGAGCCGGCTTGCTGGCGATGGCGGCCTCGCGGCTGGCGTATTTTGTTGGTGGTGTATATATCCACTTCTGCGGTAACGGCGACTATTGGTTCCGCCCTTACGGCGGGTCACTTGGCGCAAAAGCACCGCGAGGCGAGCTAACGCTCAACCTCGTTGTTTGGTGGTGCACGCGTTCCCCTGTAGGAGTTGCCGAAGGCTCGGGCCGCGTTCGGACGATCTTTTGATCTTGCTTTTGCGATCTGGAATTGGTCTCCCGGCCAAGGCTTAACGCCATGTTGCCCGGCCCGCCCGGTTCATTGAGCGGGCCGGTGACCCTTAGCGGTCCAGCAGTTTCATGACTTCTTCCGGATAACGCAGGCCAGCGGTGGCATTCGCCGGAAAGATCGCCTCCAGCGCCTGCAGTTCCTCGGCGTTCAGCGTCACCTCCAGGGCGGCCACGTTTTCTTCCAGGTATTTGCGTTGTTTGGTGCCAGGAATCGGAATCACGTAGTCACCTTGGGCCAGCACCCACGCCAGCGCCAGTTGGCCCGCCGTCACGCCTTTTTCCGCCGCCAGCGCTTGTACCTGTTGTACCAGCAGCAGGTTTTTCGCGAAGTTTTCGCCCTGGAAACGCGGGCTGAAACGGCGGTAGTCGTCTGCCGCGAAATCATCCGGGCTGGTCAATGCGCCGGTCAGAAACCCTCGACCCAACGGGCTGTAGGGCACAAAGGCAACACCCAGGCGCTGGCAGGCCGCCAGGCAACCGTTTTCTTCCTGATCACGGCTCCACAATGAGTATTCACTCTGTAGCGCACTGATCGGGTGAACCTTGTGCGCCCGTTCCAGGGTTGCCGCCGAGGCCTCGCTCAAGCCCAGATAACGCACCTTGCCAGCACGGACCAGTTCGGCCATGGCGCCGACGGTTTCTTCAATAGCCACCTGCGGGTCGATGCGGTGCTGGTAATACAGGTCGAGGGTGTCCACGCCGAGGCGCTTCAAGCTGCCGTCGATGGATTGGCGAATGTACTCCGGCCGACCGTTGACGCCCCGGGCAACAGGGTTCGCCGGGTCACGGACGATCCCGAACTTGCTGGCCAGGAACACCTGGTCGCGCTTGCCGGCAATCGCCTTGCCGATCAGTTCTTCGTTGGTGTGCGGGCCGTACATATCGGCGGTGTCGAGCAGGGTGACGCCCAGTTCCAATGCGCGATGCAGGGTCGCCGTGGCTTCGCGGGTATCCGTGCCGGTGGTGTAGAAGTCCGTCATGCCCATGCAGCCGAGGCCAATGGCCGAGACCTGCGGACCGTTCTTTCCCAATTGACGTGTGTGCATGAAATCAGCTCCCTGTGATGTGAATGGCCATTGTTCGCCTCGACAGAAACAAGATAAACACGCTAAAACGGCTATCACTATTCGTAATTTTTAAACAATCCAGTGGTGGAGCCAGCAATGGACCGTTTCAACGCCATGCGCGTCTTTACCCGAATCGTCGAGCTCGGTGGCTTTGCCAGGGCCGCCGACAGCCTGCAATTGCCCCGGGCTTCGGTGACTATCCTGATCAAGCAACTGGAGGCGCATCTGGGGGTGCAACTGCTGCAACGCACCACGCGGCAGATCAGCCTGACGCTCGACGGTGCGGCCTACTACCCGCGTTGCGTGCGCTTGCTGGCGGATCTTGAAGAGACCGAAGCGGTGTTCAGCGCCGCACGCCACAATCCCAAGGGGTTGCTGCGCGTGGACATGCCGGCGGGAGTGGGGCGCCTGGTGGTGATTCCGGCACTGCCGCAATTCACCGCGCGATATCCCTTGATCGAGCTGGAAATCGGCTTGAATGACCGCCCGGTCGACCTGATTCGCGAGGGCGTCGATTGTGTATTGCGCGGTGGCTCGCCGCTGGACGATTCACTGGTGGCGCGGCCACTGGTAATGATGGATCAGGTGACCTGTGCCAGCCCCGACTATCTGCAACGGCACGGGACGCCCCATACACTGGATGACCTGCACGGTCACCAGATGGTCGAATACTTCTACAGCAGTAGCGGTAAACGTTATGGGCTGGAGTTTGTCGTCAATGGCCAGGTGCAGCAGGTTGACCTGCCCAAGCAGGTGGCGGTCAACAGTGCCGATGGTTATCTGGCCGCGTGCGAGGCGGGATACGGGCTGGTGCAGACGCCGTACTATCACGTGGCGCGGCAACTCGAGGAGGGGCGTTTGTGTGAAGTGTTGAAGGCAGTGCCGCCACCGGGCATGCCGATGACGGCGCTGTATCCGCCGCACCGCCAGTTGTCCCGGCGGGTGCGTGTGTTTGTCGATTGGCTGGTGGAGCTATGTGCCCAGCCTGGCAATGACTTCTACAGGAAGGATTCTGCAGGTTGAACAACTGTTAACGATGTTGGTAGTAACCCGGCCCGCCATGGCCGTCGTAGTGGTCGTGGTGCCAGCCCCCGTGGGGGAAAACAATGCAGCCGCCCAGGGTCAGGATGGCCAGCAGGGGAATCAGCAGTGTGATTCGACGCAACATTTGAAAGTCCTCATGGTTATCGCCGCAATGAAGCTAAAACTCTTCATCGGCTGTAACATGAGACCCCGCTTGTAGCCGCTTATCCCCGAAACAGGGTAAGCGCTTGGCATGCGCGTCGATACAAACCGGATACATTTTCAGATTCAGGAACCCGCAATGACTCAGTCGCAACGTTTGAAATACTCGATTCTGATCTCCCTGGTAGTACTGGGAATCATGTTTGGCCTTTCCTGGTTGCAGAACACCGGCGTCATCAGCGAAAAGATGTTCCAGTACATCGCCATTGGCGTGGCGGTGATCGTGGTGGTCGTCAATGGTGTTATGCGCCGCAAGGTCAAGCCCTGATCATTGGATCACTGGTTGCGCAGGATGGCGGCAGCCTGTGGATGCAGGCTGTAGCTTTTGTCCGGGTTGAGCACAATCACGCCTTCGCTGCACAAGCGCTTTAGCACTTCACGCACGCTGAGAAAAGACAGCGGAATGTCCAGGTCCAGCAATTGGCTGTGCACACCACGCACACCAAGGCTGCGGTCGCTTTCGGCGGCCGTCAGCAGGGCATCGATGACTTTCAGGCGAATCAGACTGGTACGCAGGCCATAGCTCTTGAGCAGGATTCTGATCCGCTCGTTGCCGTGGCGATCGCTACGCGGCTCGAATACGCCGACTCCCATGGAAGTACCCTTTGGCGCGTTGCTACCGTCCGTTGGCAGTTGCGAGTTGTACATTGCAAAACTCCTTTTCAGAGCCTGATCAGGAAAAAAGTGGGCGCTCTTACAAGACTAGACGTATGAGCCACCCAAATCATGAAGGCTCAAATGTAGAAATTTTGTCGCCGTCGTGTGATCAACCTGTCAGTTCGCACGCCAACGTGCGCTAACCGCTAAATTTTGGTTCTTCACGCAATCCCCGGGAAACTGTAGGAGCCAGCTTGCTGGCGATGGCCTCAAATACGCCGCGTTTACCCGGTTCACGCGCGTTATCGTTAACGACCATCGCTGGCAAGCCAGCTCCTACAGGAGACCGCGTACTTCCCGGGTAGTTGTAGGAGCCGGCTTGCTGGCGATGGCCTCAAATACGCCGCGTTTATCCGGTTCACGCGCGTTATCGTTCACGACCATCGCTGGCGTCCGGGTGGAAATGATGTGAACGCCAAACTGTAGGAGCCGGCTTGCTGGCGATGGACTCAGGTGCGCCGCGTTTACCCGGTTCACACGCGTTATCGTTAACGACCATCGCTGGCGTCCGGGTGGAAATGATGTGAACACCAAACTGTAGGAGCCGGCTTGCTGGCGATGGACTCAGGTGCGCCGCGTTTACCCGGTTCACACGCGTTATCGTTCACGACCATCGCCGGCAAGCCAGCTCCTGCAAGGGCCATGTCCACGCTGAAAGTAAAGCCGCTAAATTTTTGCCGTGAGCTTCGTCCCTAAAGGGAGGCACCGCGCGCGTGGGTACGCGCAATGGTGGCCATGATTTTTTCGATCAGGAGCGAGCGTGATTATTTCCAGCCAGTTAACCAGGTTGAGCCTGGCGGGTTTGACTCTGGGGTTGAGCCTTGCGGCGAGCGCAAGCACTGCGCCTGCGCAGACATCCGCCGACATCCGCCGAACCAGTTTTGGCGTGCCGCACATCCGCGCCGCCGACGAGCGCGGGCTCGGCTACGGCATCGGCTATGCCTACGCCCAGGACAACCTGTGCCTGCTGGCCAACGAGATCACCACGGTGAACGGCGAACGTTCGCGCTATTTCGGACCGGATCAGTTCACCGTTGAAGAGCGTGAGAATCTGGTCAGCGATGTGTTTTTCACCTGGCTGAACACCCCGCAGGCCGTCGCCGGTTTCTGGCAGGCCCAGACCCCGGAGGTGCGTGAACTGGTTGAAGGCTATGTGGCGGGGTACAACCGCTCCTTGAGCGAACGTCGCACCCAGGGTTTGCCGCCACAGTGTCAGGGCGATTGGGTCCGGGACATCACGGCGATGGACCTGGTCAAGTTGACCCGGCGCCTGTTGGTCGAAGGCGGTGTCGGCCAGTTCGCCGAAGCTCTGGCCGGTGCCACGCC
This sequence comes from Pseudomonas sp. A-R-19, assembly GCF_019956575.1. Lineage (NCBI taxonomy): Bacteria > Pseudomonadati > Pseudomonadota > Gammaproteobacteria > Pseudomonadales > Pseudomonadaceae > Pseudomonas > Pseudomonas sp. A-R-19. The sequence continues at coordinate 55,391 of NZ_JAHBDR010000057.1, read as the reverse complement.
GCCCAAGGCCCAGGCGTCGAACGCCCCGGCAGCGTTCCAGGTGGCCGCCAAGCGCATGCAGCGCTTTGCCCTGGACCGCGGCAGTAACGCGGTGGCAATCGGCAGCGAGCGTTCTTTCAACGGACGCGGCATGTTGCTGGCCAATCCGCACTTCCCTTGGGTGGGCGGCATGCGTTTTTATCAGATGCACCTGACCATTCCCGGCAAACTCGACGTGATGGGCGCGGCGTTGCCCGGCCTGCCGCTGATCAACATCGGTTTCAATCAACACCTGGCCTGGACCCACACCGTGGATTCCTCCAGGCATTTCACCCTGTATCGCCTGCAACTCGATCCCAAGGATTCGACCCGTTACCTGCTCGACGGCCAGTCCTTGCCAATGGACAAGCAGACCGTGACCGTTAACATCCGGCAGGCGGACGGGCAGGTCCAGGCGATTCCCCACGTGGTCTACAGCTCGAAGTTCGGTCCGGTGGTGCAATGGCCAGGCAAACTGGATTGGGATCATCAGTACGCCTTCAGCCTGCGCGACGCCAACCTGGATAACGACCGCGTCCTGCAGCAGTGGTACGCGATGAACCGCGCCGAAAACCTCGAGGATTTCCAGGCCTCGGTCCACAAGATCCAGGGCATACCGTGGGTCAACACCCTGGCGGCGGACGATCAGGGGCAGACGCTGTACATGAACCTCTCGGTGGTGCCCAACGTCAGCGTCGACAAGCTGGCGCAATGCAGCGATCCGCGGATCGGCCTGCAGATGATCATTCTCGACGGTTCCAACAGCGCCTGCGCCTGGGACATCGATCCGCAGGCGCCACAGCAGGGCATTTATGCCGCGGACAAGTTGCCGCAATTGCTGCGCAAGGATTTCGTCCAGCACTCCAACGATTCGGCGTGGATGGCCAACCCGGCGCAACCGCTGACTGGCTATTCCCCGCTGATCAGCCAGGACAGCCAGCCATTGGGCCTGCGTTCACGTTTTGCCCTGGACCGTTTGAGTACGCTGGGCCAGGCGGGAAAGATCGCGGCGGCGGACTTGCAGCACATGGTCATGGACGATCAGGTGTATCAGGCGGCGCAAGTGATGCCGGACCTGCTGCAATTCTGCGCGGCGGATCTCGGTGCCGAGGCCAAAGCGCTCACACCGCTGTGTGCCAGCTTCAAGGCGTGGGACCGCAAGGCCAACCTGAACAGCGGCCTGGGCTTTGTGCACTTCCAGAATGTCATGGAGGCACTGGAGCAAGCACCGGACATCTGGCGTGTCGCCTTTGATCCGCTGGACCCGCAACATACCCCGCGCGGCCTGGCGGTTGATCGCCTGGAAGTGGCGAAGGCACTACGGGCCGCGATGCTGGCTTCGGCGGAACAGGTCAAGGCGTCAGGCCTCAAGCCGAACAGTCGCTGGGGCGATATCCAGGTGGTCAGCAGCGGAGGCCAACAGACGCCGATCCATGGCGGGCCGGGTACGCTGGGGGTCTACAACGCCATCCAGAGCGTGCCGCGCAGCGATGGCAAGCGTGAAGTGGTCAGTGGCACGAGTTACCTGCAAGTGGTGACTTTTGACGAAAACGGACCGCAGGCCAAAGGGCTGCTGGCGTTCTCATTGTCCAGTGACCCGGCGTCGAAGTTCTCGCGGGATCAGACCCAGGCCTTTTCGAAGAAGCAATGGAGCGTGTTGCCCTTTACCGAGCAACAGATCCTGTCCGATCCGAACTATCAGGTACAGACGATCAATCAGCAGGACGCAAAGGCTGCCAAGGTCGCCGCACAGTAAAGAAATGGAGCGTTGAATGGATACTGAAGGCCGCACCCCGCAAGGGTGGCGGCCTTTTCAGCTTTTCGGGTTCTTTTGCGGAATCGCGTTAACCACCAGGTTGCCGTCCTGGTTACGGGTCAGGTAGACCGGCAGGACCCGCGGCAAGGACTTCACCAGGCCGTTAATCTCCTTGATGTTGTAGATGCCGCCGATGTGGATCGAACCGGTGCTGTTGTCCGCGACCATCAGTGGTTTGTCCAGGTAACGATTGATCAGCGGCAGCGCATCGTTCAGGGCCAGGTCGTCGAGCACCAGTTTGCCCTGGCGCCAGGCCAGCGAACTGTCATTGTCATAAGTCTGGCTGATGCGCGGGCTGAAGTCACCGTGGCGATAACTGGCCTGCATCGCGGGGCCCAGGCGCAAACCGTCGCCGGGCATGTCGTCGTTGCTGCTGACCAGTACCGAACCCTCGATCAGATTGACCTTGACCTGATCTTCATACATCCACACGTTGAATTGGGTGCCTGTCACGCGAATGCTGCCTTCGGCGGCCTTGACCACAAAAGGGTGACGGGTGTCATGGCTGACACTGAAGAAGGCTTCGCCTTTCTTCAGCGTGACTTGCCGCTGATCCTTGTAGTTGCTGTACGTCAGCTCACTGCCCAGGTTCAGCTCCACCTGGCTGCCATCTTTCAAGGTGACCGTGCGAACATTGTCGGTCGCTTCGAAGTGCTGGTACGCGTTCGGTACCCAGCCCAGGTGCCAGCCGCCATAACCCGCCAGCGGCAGCGCCAGGGCGCAGACCGCCGCGGCGATCGCCAGGCGGCGCCACGGATGTTCGGGTTGGGGGCGAACCAGCGGCACGACGGGCTCGGGAGGGGGCAAGTCGCCAGCAACCTCCCAGATCTCCAGCATCGCTTCGTACTCGAAGGCGTGGAGCGGGTGCGCGTCACGCCATTGCTCGAACGCCTGGCGCTCTTGCCCGGTGCAATCATTGGCGTGCAGACGCATGCACCAATGCGCGGCGGCATCGGTGATGGCATCGTATTCGGCTTCCGAGAGCGTGTGTTCGGTCATTGGCTCATCCTGATTTCGTGCATTCTAACCTTTGGGGCAAGCCTGCGAGAACATCAGTCATGGCATTTAACCATCAATGTGTAGTTTTTTTTCAACGCATCGCCTGGGGATAGCCTGTCGTCGACTGGCAGTATCCATAGGGAGGCGTGAAAAAAGATCAAAATAATCATCACAGTGCCATCGCGAGCGATATGCCGCGCAGGTCCGGGGACCTGCGCGTTGTGATGTCAGGATCCGGTTGCGGAGGCCGTTGCGGGCGGCACCGGGTCCAGTTGTCGGCCCATTTCGCAGATCAGGAACGCGAGGGAATCGGCGTTGTGCAAAATGACATCGGTCCTGAAGGTCGCATTTTCCACGTCCAGGAACGCTTCCCGTGCCTGCTCCATGGTATCGCTGCCCGTCAGCTTCAAAACGGCCTTGCCGACGTGATAGGCATCCGGAATCGAGTCCAGGCTGATCCACGTTTGCAGCCCACGGTTCCAGCGTGCAAACAGTTCCTCCTTTGGCGTCTCCATCGACAAGGCCACACGCTGGAAGTCCAGTTGAGACTGTTTCATGGCGATGCCAAAGGCGCTGTTCGGCGCCACCAGATCGCTGAACGGCCGCCTGGCCTCAAGGGACGCAATGTCCAGGGCCTTGGAAAACAAATGGGCGAATTCGTGGATCAGCGTGGCGGCCTGGCTGTGGCCGTCGACGTTGAAAGGTTCAGTCAGGCAGGATTTGTACCAGTCGAGCTGCTGATCGAAAAACCGTTCGGTGAAATGCACGTTGCGCTGTAGATCCTTTTCCAGGACAAACGCGATGAGGTTTTCCTGCGGGTCCCGGTTTGAACCCACGATAAAGCGATGGGAGTTCATCCAGTCTTCATCGGGGTCGACCAGCGCATTGCAGATGGGAAGAATGGCGCTCTTGATTTTGTCGATCAGCGCTGTGTTCACCTGGCTTACACCAAAGAAACGTTTGAGGAAGGTGTCCAGCCGGGTCCCGGGGACTAACTTCCGCAGCAGCGCCATGTTGTGCAAGCTGTTGAACGCGTAGTAACGGGCCATGTCGATGGCCTGCACGATCATTCGGGCTTTTTCGGGATGCCTGGCGCGAATGTCTTCCATGCCCCGGGCTTCGATGTTCAGCACCTCCCTGGCGATATGGGCATGGGCAAGCCGGTTTTGCATGGTCGACATGGCCTTGCCGAAGTGGACCGTATGGATGTCCGGGTCGATCACCAATTGCTTGTCTGGCGCAGTCAGCAATACCGGGCCTGCTTCCTTGCCTTTGATCATTCGCCAGGCTGCCCCGGTTTTTTCCACGGCGTACACCTTGCCGGCGATGGGGGCGTAGGTTTTTTTGCTCGCCGCATCGAGGTAGGTACCGTCAGCGCTGTTTTTCGTCAGGTTCTTGAGTTCGACCGTGGTTTCGAACGGTTGCAGCCGCGTGCGCAGCGGCGCCGTCGAGTCGACCTCGGACCACTTTGGCGCGACGATCGGGGTGGCAACCGGCGGGGCAAGGGTTTCGTGGCTGACCTGGGCTGTTTCAGTCCACCCCTCCAGCGACAACTTGCCCAGCGTGATGAGTTGCACCGCACCGGCAATAAAGTCCTCCAGCGCGGCTTTCCAGTGATGGTCCTGCAGCGCTTCAGCCGAGTTGAGCGCGTCCCGGTAAGCGTTCCAGAGAAATTGCAGATAAGCGAGCTTGCCGGGCAACAGACCCAGGACGCGCTGGATACCGGCGCTGAACAGATGTTTGACCGCCTCCCAGTCTGCCTGCCCGACTGCCTGCAACTGGCTGCCGAGCATGTGCGACAGCAGTTTTGTGTTGTCGTGGAACAGGTGGGTGAGCAAGTTGCCGCCAATGGGGTTGGACGCCAGGGTGATCTCGCTCAATTGCCCAGCGGTCGATTTGAACAGGTTGCGAAAGACGGACTGCTCGCTGTCCGGCAGGCGTCGGATCAACATTTCCTGCAAGGGCCCCGGCGTGTTCAGCGCCGAGACAACGCTGGCCTCGGTGTCGAACTCGATGAAAGGAGAACCGCCAGGGAGGTAAGGGGCATAGAGGATGTGCGGCCCGGTCTTTGCGATGCCGGGGCTCACCAGGTACAGGCCCAGCGCTTTGACGGCGGCGCCGCCGGTGGTCTTGATCAGCTCCAGTGGCCGGGCAATCGCGTGTGCTCCTTGCACGGCCGCGCGGGCAGTGGCGTCCGGCATGTCCAGCACCTGTCGAAGCAAGTCGAACGCGCTATGGGATAGCCTTTGCAACAGCTTCAGTTCGTGGGCGTGTTGCAGCAGCTGCCAGGGCAGTTGTTTGACGAAGCGCAGTATCCGGCTTTCGGCGTCGGCTGTTGCACCGGACAATTTCTGCTCTACCTGTGTCGCGTAGCTTTGCACGATGTTCAATGACTGCAACAGTTGGCGGACCGCAGCCTGGTCCAGCCCCTTGGGCAGCGTCTGAGTGGCTGTCGAGGCGACCTGGAATCCGGAACCTTGCGCGACGCTGACATGGTTCAGGGCAAACTCGGTCAGGTTTCGGGCGGGGCCGATCAGGTTGAGGTCGGGGATGATGTCAATATCGTCGGGGTTCAGCTTGCTGTCAGGGAAACGGTTGGCGAGCAGCGTCGTCAACCGTTCATGCACATACGACCTGAGGGGAGTGATCCCGTGCAAGTAGTCTTTGTCCTCCTCGACGCTGTTGCGGTATTGCTCCAGCAGTTCAACGTGCAGCCGCTGATCCTCGAGCGCAGCCATTCCAAGCCAGGTGGGCAGTGACTGCTGCAGGGACATCGCCCGGGCAATCGAGATGGCTCTTCGCAGGTTAGTGTTGATCCCGTTTGCGGTCAGCGCGCTCAGCGCCTTTTTCTGCTTCGTGTCGTCCAGTTTGAAGCTGCGCACCTGTTCGCAACGAGCCAGAAAATGATCGAAGGACGAGCGTGCGACCAGCTCCAGTACAGGCCCTTCGATCAGTCGCAGCGCACCCAGTGAGTAGCTTTGGTGGAAGAGGTGTTGGCTCGGCGTGAGGTTTTCCAGGAGCGCCAGGCGTTGTTGCGGGTCGAGCAAGCGCCGGTTCAGCTCCTGCCTGGCACGACTCAAGTTGTCAAAGGCCTCCACCCCGTTGGCGGGCGTCCACAGGATCGTCCGGCCGGAGTGGGAGGGGTCGAGTCCGCCACGCTCGGTCAAGAGCAGGCAATGGGCTAGCGGCAGGACATTTCGCAGACCGGAGCACTCAAGGGTCAGTGAGTAGGCATCGGGCCGGAACCCCTTCAGGGAAAGACGGTTACGCCGTTCGCCATGATCCGGGTTGAACACCGTTTCGACAATGCTCCGGTCCGCCTCCCGCAGTGTCGCGCCAAGCCGGCGCAGACTGGCTTCGCCGCGGATGCCGACGGAAAGCGTGTGGGCCAGGCGAGGCAGCAGGTTTATCAGGCTGACCCGCTGCAACGCCAGGGAAGCGAGCGGTTGTGCGGTAAAGTCCGTGTTGATCAACGTTTCGATGTCGCTGAAGCTCTTGACGAACGTTGCCGCCGTGTCGGCCCGTACCATGGCTGGATGCTGGTCGCCGGACAACACCGGTCTGGTGCTCCAGCGTCCGTCGGTTTCCAGCGCCAGCAGGCGCTCGCTGATCATCGAACGGATATCCAGCGCCTTGTCGAACAGCGCATGGATGTCCACGGCACCGTCACTGTGACGAAACACCTGCAGGGTGTAATCCATGTTCTGCAGTTGCTTGGTGACGATGGCGTCGAGGAGCTTGCTGAAGATTGCGCCGGAGATGACTTCTCCAGTCACTTTCGGCCGATCAAAACCAATGAATCGCTGGCGTTCGTCCAGGCTCAGCAGGCCATAGAGCTCATCTTCGTGACCGGCCGCGCTGAACTTGGCGAGCAAGGTATCGCGCAAGTCCTGATAGTTGCTGAGCACCTGCAAACCTTCGGTGGGCGTGTAGAGATACGCATGGCTGGCGCTGATCATCAGTGAACCGGCCAGCTCCACGTTATTGGCCGGGTACTCCCACAGGCGCGGGGTTTCGATCGTCATTGATGCGTTTGCCCGGCTCGCCGTCGAGATCAACGCGTGCAAGTCCCGGCTTTGCTCCGGGGTGATGATTGCGGCTTCGCGCTTGAGCAGCAGTTGCACTCGCCACTGATCGGCGATGGCCCGGCCGAAGAACTCGCGGCGCGATACGCCATCGGCGCTCGCCGCGTTCCAGTACTGTTCGAGCTGCCCGACCAGCAAGTGGACCAGCTTGCGCGAGACTGTCGTAACCGCAGTTTCCCAGTGGCTCTGGTCAGCTTTTGCCGGGGACTGTTTCGAATGGGAAAATTCATGGGTCTGCCCGGATGGCCAACGCTGATGGCGATAGTGCAGGAGCACGGCGTCACTCAGCGACAGGCAATTGATCCAGCGTCGCATCGGCCGGCTTGCATCATCGTTGCCTTCAGTCGCAGCCAGGTGGAAATTCACCTGGGTCTGACGCTGATCCACGCCGGGAAACGCCCCTGCCAGTTGTTCGGCCAGCAATGCATCGAGCAGCGACGTCAGGGACGGTAGCGTTTTCAGTTCATCGAGCAAGGCTTGGTCGTTGAGCTGCTGATTGTGGGAGAGGGTGTTGCGCTGGTCTTCGAACACGTCACCTTCGATGGATTGAAAGTCCAGTTCGATTGTGCTGGCATCCGCCACGGCCTTGCGTTGTGACAACGCCATGAAGGCCAGCAGATTGTCGTCTTCGTCGGCCGCTTTGAGTTGCTTCACCAGCTGTTCGGTCATGGCCGATCGGTCAGTGAACTTCTGTATCCCGGCGTACGGAGTGTAGAGAATCACGCCGTTGTCATCCGGCGTCGCAGTCAGCAAAAAGCTGCCGGCCAGTGGCAAAGGTTCCAGGCCCGGAATTTTCAGCACGATGGTTTTCGCCAACATGGGCGGTGTCTGCTTATCGCGCAGTGCCTGGCTGGCCAATTCGATATGGCTGAACCATTGGAAATCCTTTTGCGTCAGCCCGTGGGTTTTGCCAAGTTCACCCCAGAGGCCGGGTAACGTCAGTGCCTCGGGGAAAAACAGCGGAATTACTGGAGTAGACATCGTCGAGTCTCGTTCAAGGTGCCATTCAAATGCGCCTGTGGATTGAGCTTCGAGCCTAAAAGCCGGTGGGTTGACGCAGGTGGTAAATAGTTAACACACGGGGCGGGGGCATTCGTGGCACGGAAAAACGCGATCGACCCTGAGCGAAAGGTTGACAGGTCGCTCGCCGCGCGTTGTTAATCGGCGGGTCTTTGTACGCTGTTGTTCCCTCCAATAATTAGTCTGGAGCTTCAGATGTCTGCGCCAAGCGATCACGCGTCTACTGCGGTCTCGTCACACCTGTCACTCCAAGCGCTGAGCGCTTTGCTGGAGAAGATTTTTCTGCGTCACGGCACGTCGGGCGACGTTGCCAGGGTGCTGGCTCAAAACTGCGCCGGTGCCGAGCGCGATGGCGCCCACAGTCACGGGGTATTCCGGATTCCTGGTTATGTTTCGACGCTGCAAAGCGGCTGGGTCAATGGCCAGGCCGTTCCGGTGGTTGAAGATGTGGCTTCAGGGTTTGTGCGGGTCGATGCCAATAACGGTTTTGCGCAACCGGCCCTGGCGGCGGCGCGCGAGCTGCTGGTGCAGAAGGCCCGTAGTGCCGGCATTGCGGTGCTGGCGATCCGTAACTCGCACCACTTCGCGGCCTTGTGGCCGGATGTCGAACCCTTCGCTGATGAAGGCCTTGTCGCATTGAGTGTGGTCAACAGCATGACCTGCGTGGTGCCCCATGGCGCCGACCGGCCGCTGTTCGGCACCAACCCGATTGCCTTCGCTGCGCCGCGGGCCGATGGCGGACCGATTGTCTTCGACCTGGCCACCAGTGCCATTGCCCATGGCGATGTGCAAATTGCTGCACGCGAGGGCGAGCGTTTGCCTGCAGGGATGGGCGTGGACAGTCTTGGCCAGCCGACCACCGACCCGAAAGCGATTCTTGAAGGCGGCGCGTTGCTGCCTTTTGGCGGGCACAAGGGTTCGGCGTTGTCGATGATGGTCGAGTTGCTCGCGGCGGCACTGACCGGCGGCAATTTTTCCTTCGAATTCGACTGGAAGAACCACCCTGGTGCCAAGACACCCTGGACGGGTCAATTGATTATCGTGATCGACCCGAGCAAAGCGGCTGGGCAAAGTTTTGCCGAACGCAGCCAGGAATTGGTGCGGCAAATGCACGGTGTCGGCCTGAAGCGTTTGCCGGGTGACCGGCGTCATCATCAGCGCGCCAAGTCGCAGGTCAATGGCATTGAACTGGATGCCCGGACGCTGGCGAACCTGCGGGAGCTGGCGGGGGAGTGAATGCCTGATTAACGCACCCTCTGTGGGAGCGGGCTTGCTCGCGAATGCGGTGTGTCAACAAAGCTGATGCCGACTGACACGACGCTTTCGCGAGCAAGCCCGCTCCCACAGGGGTTCTGTGTTTGCCAGTACTTAGCGCCGGCCCAGCAACAACCCCACCACCAGGCCAAACCCGGCGGAAATCGCCACGGTTTGCCATGGATGCCCGCCGATATAGGTTTCAGTGGCCTCGACCGCGGGCAAGGTGCGGTCGCGCACGCTGGTCACCGAATCCCTGGCCTGCTGGAGTTTCAGGGCGATTTGCCCGCGAAGGGTCTCCGCTTCCTCCCCGACCAGTGAAGCGCTGCTTTTCAGCAGTTTTTCCGACTCTTCGATCAGCGTTTGAAGTTCGCTGAAGGCTTGATCCTTGATTTGATCTTCGGCGGCTTGCGCGGCGGTTTTGCGGGCCATTGAGGTACTCCTTGCAGGTAAGTGGACAGTGAACAATGGAGTCTGCCGTCGTCGGAAAAGTTGCAGCTATTTTGCCCGGGGAGGCCATCTTGCTGAAAAACCGGCGCAGGAAATTTCGTCCTACAGTGTAAGATGTCGCCTATTTTACGCAGCAGGAACTTCCCATGAGCTTCAATCTGGCCGACAAACCCCTCGCCGAGCGCGCTGCGCTGGAAGACGAGAAATCCCGTCTGTTCGAACTCTGGCAAAACAACCTGGGCAAAGCCAAGGGTGAGGCCGCGCGGTTGTTCGGCGAACGGGCCAAGCGCAAAGGCAAGTGGGCGGAATGGGTTCGCGCCGAACTGGACGGCATGTCGCCGCCGGAATTCGCCAACATGGTGCGCAGTGAAGTCAATCGCCTGATGGCGGCCAACAAGTAACCCCGGTGGTCACGGGAAACTCGCGACAATCGCTTCACGCACTTTCAACACTACCGGATCGAGCTGGTTACTGGTGCGCCAGCCCAGCTCGATCGGGTAACGCGGCAACGCCAGGGGGCAGGGCAGCAACGCCAGTCCGCTGAGCGTTGCGATGCTTTGCGCCGCATGGGCCGGAATGGTCGCCACGGCCTGGCTGCCCTTGAGCAGGTGCGGCAACGCGGCAAAGTGCGTGGTCGAGGCGCATACCCGCCGACTCAACCCCAGCGCCGCCAATCCCTCATCGGTAATGCCGATAAAACCGCCGGACGACACCAGAATGTGTTCGCGGGCCACAAACTCCTCAAGACTGATGCTCTGCTGGCCCTCGACCAGGCTCGCCGGGTCCACCAGACACAGGTATCCGCCTTCCCCCAGCACCTGGCGGCTGAGCAGCCGCTCGGCGAATCCGCCCGCGGCAATCGCCAGGTCGATGCTGCGTTCCGTCAATGCCTGGGCGACGATCTGGCTGTGGGTCTGGCGGAAAATCAGGCGCAATTTCGGCGCGCTGCGGGCGATTTCTTCGATCAGCCGCCGGCCGTAGGCAATTTCGAAATCATCCGACATTCCCACGGTGACCGAGCGACCTTCGTACTGCTGCGCAGCCGGATCGACCATCGCCAGGCTCTGCCGGCATTTGTTCAGGGCATCGCTGACCACCGGCTTGAGCTGGTTGGCCTTGAGCGAGGGCGCCAGGCCACGCCCGGTGCGCACGAACAACTGATCGCCATACACCTGGCGCAGTCGACGCAAGGCCGCGCTGACGGCCGATTGTGTCACGCCAAGGCGCAAGGCGGCGCGGCTGGCGCTGGACTCTTCGTGCAGGGCCTCGAAGACTTTGAGCAGATTGAGGTCGACGTCGGTGATATTCATATGGCTCATATCATTCAGCAGTGAATGGGGCTTTGTTGATGATCACGTGGCGCTAGAGAATGAGCAACACCTGATGCGAACGGAGTTTTCGAGATGCCCAAGTCAATCGTTGCCGCCCTGCAGATCGGCGCCTTGCCTGGTGGCAAGGCCGACACCCTGGAACAGATCCTGTCCTATGAACACGCGATCATCGAATCCGGCGCCGCGCTGGTGGTGATGCCCGAAGCGCTGCTCGGCGGGTATCCAAAAGGCGAGGGCTTTGGCACGCAGTTGGGCTATCGTCTGCCGGAAGGACGCGAAGCCTTTGCCCGCTATTTTGCCAATGCCATTGACGTGCCCGGCGCGGAAACCGACGCGCTGGCGGCGCTGTCCGCACGCACCGGTGCCAATCTGGTGATCGGCGTGATCGAGCGCGCCGGCAGCACCTTGTACTGCACCGCGCTGTACTTCGATCCCCAGGCCGGGCTGCTGGCCAAACACCGCAAGCTGATGCCTACGGGCACCGAACGGCTGATCTGGGGCAAGGGCGATGGCTCGACCTTGCCGGTGATCGACAGCCAGGTCGGACGCATTGGTGCGGTGGTGTGCTGGGAAAACATGATGCCGTTGCTGCGCACGGCGATGTACGCCAAAGGCGTGGAGGTGTGGTGCGCGCCGACCGTGGATGAAAGGGAGATGTGGCAGGTCAGCATGCGCCATATCGCCCATGAGGGGCGCTGTTTCGTGGTCAGCGCCTGTCAGGTCCAGGCATCGCCCCAGGCCCTGGGCCTGGACATCGCCAACTGGCCGGCGGATCGGCCGCTGATCGCCGGCGGCAGCGTGATTGTCGGCCCCATGGGCGACATTCTCGCCGGACCGTTGCGCGACAGCGCCGGCCTGCTCACCGCGCAAATCGACACTGACGACCTGGTACGCGCCCGCTACGACTTTGACGTGGTCGGTCACTACGCTCGCCCGGACGTGTTCGAGCTGACCGTGGACGAGCGCGCTAGACCGGGGGTGCGCTTCACTTCCTGATGCCTGGGGGCTTTGGCCAAACCAGTCAGGCAACTTGATAACTTTGACCATTGCCCGGTACCCCGCGCAGAGCGAGTATTTCCCTGTTGATTACGGTTCCCCCAACCTAATAAGAAACACAGAGGGATTCTGGCAATGCGCGATTACTTGTCTGCTACTTCTCAGTTCAATTACCAGCAAACCGTCGATGCCGCACTGGCAGGTGACCTGACGGCCCTCAACGCCTGTGTCGAATGCTGCGACCGGCATGCCTTGCCGGGCCGCATCGCGCTGTTCTGGGAAGGGCGTGACGGCAGCAGTGCGGCCTACACCTTCACCGAATTGCAGGACAAGGCCGCGCGCTTTGCCAACTTCCTGCTGGCCCAGGGCGTGAAGAAAGGCGACAAGGTCGCCGGCCTGTTGCCACGCAATATCGAATTGCTGATCACTGTGTTCGCCACCTGGCGCATTGGCGCGGTGTATCAACCGCTGTTCACCGCGTTCGGTCCCAAGGCCATCGAGCACCGTCTGAGTTGCTCTGGCGCGAAAGTGGTGGTGACCGATGCGGTGAACCGGCCGAAACTTGCCGAAGTCGCCGATTGCCCGACCACGGTGACCGTCACCGGTCCCAAGGGGCAGGGCCTGGTTCGTGGCGATTTCAGTTTCTGGGCCGAGTTGGCCAATTTTCCCGCCGACTGCGAACCGGTGCTGCTGAGCGGGGAAGATCCGTTCCTGCTGATGTTCACCTCGGGCACCACTGGCCCGTCGAAAGCACTGTCGGTGCCGCTCAAGGCCATCGTTGCGTTCCAGAGCTACACCCGCGACGCGGTGGATCTGCGCCCGGAAGACGCGTTCTGGAACGTCGCCGATCCGGGTTGGGCCTACGGCATTTACTTCGGTGTCACCGGGCCGATGGCCATGGGGCATCCGATCACCTTCTACGATGGCCCGTTTACCCTCGAAAGCACCTGCCGGGTGATCAACAAGTACGGGATTACCAACCTCACCGGTTCGCCGACGGCCTACCGTTTGCTGATTGCCGGCGGCGACGAGTTCGCCAGGTCGATCAAGGGCAAGTTGCGTATCGTCAGCAGCGCCGGCGAGCCGCTGAACCCGGAAGTGATCCGCTGGTTCGCCGATAACCTCGACGTGGTCATCCACGACCACTACGGCCAGACCGAACTGGGCATGGTGCTGTGCAACCATCACGGCCTTGAGCACCCGATCCACATGGGCGCCGCCGGCTTTGCCTCGCCGGGCCACCGTATCGTGGTACTGGACGACGAATACAAGGAGCTGGGTGTCGGCCAGCCGGGCATTCTGGCCATCGACCGCAGCCAATCGCCGATGTGCTGGTTCGCCGGCTACGAAGGCGGGCCGACCAAGGCCTTTGTCGGCAACTACTACCTGAGTGGCGACACCGTCGAGTGGAACCCGGACGGCAGCATCAGCTTCGTCGGGCGCAGCGACGACGTGATCACTACCTCCGGCTACCGGGTCGGTCCGTTCGACGTGGAAAGTGCACTGATCGAGCACCCGGCGGTGGTCGAGGCCGCCGTGGTTGGCAAGCCTGATCCGGAGCGCACCGAACTGGTCAAGGCCTTCGTCGTGCTCAGCCCGCAGTACCGCGCCGCCCCCGAGTTGGCCGAAGAACTGCGCCAGCACGTGCGCAAGCGTCTGGCGGCGCACTCGTACCCCCGCGAAATCGAATTTGTCAGCGAGTTGCCGAAAACCCCAAGCGGCAAATTGCAGCGCTTTATCTTGCGCAACCAGGAAATCGCCAAGGCTCAAGAGGCCGCGGCGAAGAACGTTCCAGCTTGAATCCAGGGAAACAATGATGCAGATCGAGAACAAGATTTTTATCGTCACCGGCGGCGCTTCAGGCCTCGGTGCAGCTACCGCCGAGGTGCTGGTTGCCGCTGGCGCGAAAGTGATGCTGGTGGACATGAACGCCGAAGCCGTTGCAGCCCAGGCCGAGCGCCTGGGCGCGCACAGCGTGGTGGCGGACATCAGCAACGAAGCGGCGGCCGAAGCCGCCGTGCAGGCGACGGTCAAGGCCTTTGGCGGCCTCAATGGCCTGGTCAACTGCGCCGGCATCGTGCGTGGCGAGAAGATTATCGGCAAGAACGGTCCGCACGCGCTGACCAGTTTCAGCCAGGTGATCAACGTCAACCTGATTGGCAGCTTCAACATGCTGCGCCTTGCGGCAGCGGCGATTGCCGAGACCGAAGCGGATGCCGATGGCGAGCGCGGGGTGATCATCAACACCGCGTCAGCTGCGGCATACGACGGTCAGATCGGTCAGGCGGCCTACTCGGCGTCCAAAGGCGCCATCGTCAGCCTGACGTTGCCGGCGGCTCGCGAACTGGCGCGCTTCGGCATCCGCGTGATGACCATCGCCCCGGGCATTTTCGAAACACCGATGATGGCCGGCATGACCCAGGAAGTCCGCGATTCCCTGGCCGCTGGCGTGCCATTTCCGCCGCGCCTTGGCAAACCCGCCGAGTACGCCGGGCTGGTCAGGCATATCATTGAAAACAGCATGCTCAATGGCGAGGTGATCCGTCTCGACGGTGCCTTGCGCATGGCCGCCAAATAAGGAGGATTTGTCATGACAATGTCCAACGATCCGATTGTTATCGTCAGTGCCGTCCGTACCCCGATGGGTGGTTTCCAGGGCGATCTGAAAAGCCTGACCGCGCCGCAACTCGGCGCTGCTGCGATCAAGGCCGCGGTTGAACGCGCCGGGGTCGCCAGTGACTCCGTCGACGAAGTGCTGTTCGGCTGTGTACTGCCGGCGGGCCTGGGCCAGGCGCCTGCACGCCAGGCGGCGCTGGGTGCCGGGCTGGATAAATCGACTCGCTGCACCACCCTGAACAAGATGTGCGGTTCGGGCATGGAAGCGACGATCCTGGCCCACGACATGCTGCTCGCTGGCAGCGCCGATGTGGTCATCGCCGGTGGCATGGAAAGCATGACCAACGCGCCTTACCTGCTGGATCGCGCTCGTAGCGGCTATCGCATGGGCCATGGCCGGGTGCAGGACTCGATGTTCCTGGACGGCCTCGAAGACGCCTACGACAAGGGGCGCTTGATGGGCACCTTTGCCGAGGACTGCGCCGAAACCCATGGTTTCAGTCGCGAAGCCCAGGATGCCTTTGCCATCGCCTCGACCACCCGCGCGCAACAGGCGATCAAGGACGGCAGTTTCAAGGCAGAAATCGTTCCGCTGACCGTGACGGTGGGCAAAGAACAGGTCGTGATCAGCAATGACGAACAGCCGCCAAAAGCCAAGCTGGACAAGATCGCTTCGTTGAAGCCGGCGTTCCGCGACGGCGGTACGGTGACGGCGGCCAACTCCAGTTCGATCTCAGACGGTGCCGCCGCGCTGGTGCTGATGCGCCAGTCGCAGGCACAGAAACAAGGCTTGAAGCCGTTGGCGGTGATTCATGGCCACGCCGCGTTCGCCGACACCCCGGGCCTGTTCCCGGTGGCGCCGATCGGCGCGATCAAGAAACTGGTGAAGAAGACCGGTTGGTCGCTGGACCAGGTCGACCTGTTTGAAATCAATGAAGCGTTTGCGGTAGTCAGCCTGGTGGCGATGACGCAGCTGGAAATTCCTCACGAAAAACTCAACGTGCACGGCGGCGCTTGCGCCCTCGGTCACCCGATCGGGGCGTCCGGTGCGCGGATTCTCGTGACGCTGCTCTCGGCCCTGCGCCAGAAAGGCCTGAAACGCGGCGTTGCGGCGATTTGTATCGGCGGCGGTGAAGCGACGGCCATGGCCGTGGAATGTCTCTACTGACTACGCAATCCCTTGTAGGAGCGAGCCTGCTCGCGAAAAACCCGAGAACCCCGCGGGGTGTCAGGTTGCCAGCGTTATCGTTGACGACCATCGCGAGCAGGCTCGCTCCTACAAGGGGCAAATCAACTTCAAGGATTCACCATGATCCCCAATGACGACCAACAACAGATCCGCGACATGGCCCGGGACTTTGCCCAGGAACGGCTGAAGCCGTTTGCCGCCGAATGGGATCGCGAGCACCGTTTTCCCAAGGAAGCCATCGGCGAGATGGCCGGGCTGGGCTTCTTCGGCATGCTGGTGCCGGAGCAGTGGGGCGGATGCGACACCGGTTACCTGGCCTATGCCATGGCCCTGGAAGAAATCGCCGCTGGCGATGGCGCCTGCTCGACCATCATGAGCGTGCATAACTCCGTGGGCTGTGTGCCGATCCTCAACTACGGCAATGACGACCAGAAAGAGCGCTTCCTCAAGCCTTTGGCCAGCGGTGCGATGCTCGGCGCCTTTGCGCTGACCGAGCCCCAGGCCGGTTCCGACGCCAGCGGCCTGAAAACCCGTGCGCGCCTGGAAGGTGATCACTACGTACTCAATGGCTGCAAGCAATTCATCACTTCCGGGCAGAACGCCGGGGTGGTGATCGTGTTTGCGGTGACCGATCCGAACGCCGGCAAGCGTGGCATCAGCGCGTTCATCGTGCCCACCGACTCGCCGGGCTACAAAGTCGCCCGGGTCGAAGACAAGCTCGGTCAGCATGCATCCGACACCTGCCAGATCCTTTTCGAAGACGTAAAAGTTCCGGTGGCGAACCGCCTGGGTGAAGAGGGCGAAGGCTACAAAATTGCCCTGGCCAACCTTGAAGGCGGCCGCGTCGGCATCGCTTCGCAATCGGTGGGCATGGCCCGCGCCGCGTTCGAAGCGGCTCGCGACTATGCGCGGGAACGCGAAAGCTTCGGCAAACCTATCATCGAACATCAGGCCGTAGCCTTCCGCCTGGCGGACATGGCGACCCAGATCGCCGTGGCGCGGCAAATGGTGCACTACGCTGCCGCCCTGCGTGACAGTGGCCAGCCGGCCCTGGTCGAGGCCTCGATGGCCAAACTGTTCGCCTCGGAAATGGCCGAGAAGGTATGCTCCTCGGCGCTGCAAACCCTCGGTGGCTACGGTTATCTCAACGACTTCCCGCTGGAGCGCATCTACCGCGACGTGCGCGTCTGCCAGATCTACGAAGGCACCAGCGATATTCAGCGCATGGTCATTTCGCGCAATCTTTGAAAGAAGGAATCATTACGTGAGCTACGAAACGATTTTGCTGGAAACCCACGGCCGCGTTGGCCTGATCACCCTCAACCGTCCGCAGGCGCTGAACGCGTTGAACGCGCAGATCGTCAGCGAACTGAACCAGGCCCTTGATGGTTTCGAGGCAGACTCCAACATTGGTTGCATCGTCCTGACCGGTTCGAAAAAAGCCTTCGCCGCCGGTGCCGACATCAAGGAAATGGCCGAGCTGACCTATCCGCAGATCTACATCGACGATCTGTTCAGCGACAGCGATCGCGTGGCCAACCGCCGCAAGCCGATCATCGCGGCGGTCAACGGTTTCGCCCTGGGTGGCGGCTGTGAGCTGGCGCTGATGTGCGACTTCATCCTGGCTGGCGACAATGCGAAGTTCGGCCAGCCGGAAATCAACCTCGGCGTGTTGCCGGGCATGGGCGGTACCCAGCGCCTGACCCGTGCCGTGGGCAAGGCCAAGGCCATGGAAATGTGCCTGAGCGGGCGTTTGATCGATGCCGTGGAAGCGGAGCGTTGCGGCATCGTGGCGCGTATCGTGCCGAGCGATGAACTGCTGGATGAAGCGCTGAAAGTCGCGGCGCTGATCGCCAAGAAGTCGCTGCCGATCGCGATGATGGTCAAGGAAAGCGTCAACCGTGCCTTTGAAGTGAGCCTGGCTGAAGGCGTGCGCTTTGAGCGCCGGGTGTTCCATGCGGCGTTTGCGACGCAGGATCAAAAGGAAGGGATGGCGGCGTTCATTGCCAAGCGGGAAGCCGAGTTCCAAGGTAAGTAAAATGGCGGTCTGACTGACGCCTTCGCGAGCAAGCCCGCTCCCACAAGGGACCTCATAGACGCTGAGATCCAATGTGGGAGCGGGCTTGCTCGCGAAGCTTTTGAGCTTTTAAACCAGATAGTTCTTCAGTTCGCGGGCAATCACCATCCGTTGAATCTCGCTCGACCCTTCGTAGATCTGCGTGATCCGCGCATCCCGGTAGTACTTCTCCACCGGATAGTCTTCCAGGTA
Organism: Pseudomonas sp. A-R-19; assembly: GCF_019956575.1. Lineage (NCBI taxonomy): Bacteria > Pseudomonadati > Pseudomonadota > Gammaproteobacteria > Pseudomonadales > Pseudomonadaceae > Pseudomonas > Pseudomonas sp. A-R-19. Next base: position 37,348 of record NZ_JAHBDR010000057.1, on the reverse strand, counting down.
GCCGTAGCCGCCATGAATCTGAATGGCCGACGAGCAGACCTTTTCCGCCATTTCCGATGCAAACAGCTTGGCTTGTGAGGCCTCCGACAGGCAGGGTTTGCCCGCCGTGCGCAGGCGCGCGGCGTGCAGGATCAGCAACCGTGCGGCGTTCAACTGCATGTGCATGTCGGCCAGCAGGTTGGCGATGCTCTGGTGTTCATTGATCGTCTTGCCAAATTGCACCCGATCACGGGAGTAGGCCAACGCCGCTTCGAACGCCGCGCGGGCGATGCCCAGCGCCTGGGCGGCGATGCCGATGCGACCGCCTTCGAGGTTGGACAGGGCGATGGCCAGGCCCTTGCCGCGCTCACCCAGCAGGTTGGCTTCGGGGATGGTGCAGTTGTTCAGGGTGACGGCGCAGGTATCGGAAGCGCGGATGCCCATCTTGTGTTCGGTGCGATCGACGATAAAACCAGCGGTGTCGGTCGGTACCAGGAACGCTGAGATGCCACGCTTGCCCAGGTCCGGATCGGTCACGGCAAACACGATCGCCAGCTTGGCCCGCTTGCCGTTGCTGACGAATTGCTTGGCGCCGTTGATCACCCATTGGCCGTCGCGCAGTTCGGCGCGCGTGCGCAGGTTGTGCGCCTCGGAACCGGCCTGGGGTTCGGTCAGGCAGAAGCAGCCGATGGCCTGGCCGCTGGCCAGGTCCGCCAGCCAGGTCTGTTTCTGTTCTTCGCTGCCGTAGTTGAGCACCGGCCCGCAACCCACTGAGTTGTGGATGCTCATGAAGGCGCCGGTAGCGCCGTCGCCGGCGGAGATTTCTTCCACGGCCAGGGCGTAGGCCACGTAGTCGACATAGGTGCCGCCCCATTCTTCGGGGACCACCATGCCGAGCAGGCCCAGCTCACCCATCTTCGCCACCAGGCCGTCGTCGATCCAGCCGGCCTTTTCCCAGGCCTGGGCATGGGGCGCGATTTCGCCACGGGCAAAATCCCGGGCCATGTCGCGGATCATGACTTGCTCTTCGCTCAATTCGATATCGTGCATGGCTCAGCTCTCGCTCCGGTCAAACCCGCTGAAGAAGCTCGCCACGTGTTCGGCGTCCAGCGCCTCGAGGGTGGGCGGGTTCCAGCGTGGTGTTTTGTCTTTGTCGATCAGCAAGGCGCGCACGCCTTCGATCAGGTCGCCGCGTTCGAACCACTGGCGGTCCAGATGCAGCTCCAGGGCGAAGCATTGCTCAAGCGGCAGTTCGCGTCCGCGACGGAGCATTTCCAGGGTCACGGCCATGGCCAGCGGCGAACGGGTTTCCAGCAGGTCGGCGGTGCTGACGGCCCACGCATGGCTGTCGGCGACCGTAACCTGACGCAGTTGCTCCACAATACTCGGCACATCGGGTTGGGCGAAGAAGTGGTCGATAGCCGGGCGCAAAGTCGCCAGTGGCGCGTCGGGCAGTTGCTGCACGGCGAATTTCGCCAGCAGGCCTTGCAGGTCCTTGAGCGGCGTGTCGTGCCATTCGAGCTGGTCGAGATGTTCGTCCAGCGTCCCCAGTTTGTCGCTTTCCAGGTACCAGTCGGCCAGGCCGCAATACAGAGCATCGGCGGCGCGAATCTGTACGCCGCTGACGCCGAGGTAAATCCCCAGTTCACCGGGGATGCGCGGCAGGAAGTAACTGCCGCCGACGTCCGGGAAGTAGCCGATGCCGACTTCCGGCATGGCCAGGCGGCTTTTCTCGGTAACCACGCGCAGGTCCGCGCCCTGAACCAGGCCCATGCCGCCGCCGAGGACAAAACCGTCCATCAGGGCCAGCACCGGTTTGCGGTAATGGTGGATCGCGAGATCGAGGGCGTATTCCTCGACGAAGAAATCTTCGTGCAAGGTGTCGCCGCTTTTGAAGCTGTCATGCAGCGAGCGAATGTCGCCGCCGGCGCAGAAGGCTTTTTCCCCGGCGCCACGCAGGACTACGGCATGCACTTGCGAATCCTGAGCCCAGGCATCGAGCTGGCGGTGCAGGTTGCGCACCATGTCGAGGGTGAGGGCATTGAGACCGGCGGGGCGGTTGAGGGTCAGATGACCAATGTGGTTGCGCACTTCGGCCAGCACTTCGTTTTGCATGGCATCCATGGACTGAGTCCCCGGAGAAAACACCTGAGCAGTCATCACTAACTCCCTGCTTTTATTGTTCTTTATCGAGATGCTCGCGCGCGAGCGGTGAGGGATCGTATCAGTGCAAATTTGCCTTGTACAACCGGGATAAGTGCAGGTTATCTGTGCATTTTTGCATGTACGTGTCCGATACTGTTACAGCGTAGACCAAGACGATTTCAGGCAAACGCCGCGAGCAGGTCCTCTTCGAAGGCCTTCTGCGCATCACCGGCCACCTGCGCCCGGTGCCGGGCCAGGTGAAACGCGACATCGAAACTCATGTCGCTGCGCCGCACGGAGCGGAGCAAGCCTTGGTTTTCCCAGGTGCGGGCAAAGTGGTTGGGCAGATAACCGACATGTTTGCCGGACAGGATGAAGGCGAGGGTGCCTTCGACCTGTTCCGAACGGGCCGAACACAGCTTTCCCTGAAAGGGCTCGTCACTGCGCAGGAAACGGTAGGGGTGGTCGACCCGGTCGCAGGCCTGCAGAGCCTGATCGTCCGGGGACCTGTTGTTGAACAGCGGATGGCCGGGGGCGCAATACAGATGCTGGGTTTCAATGAACAGTTCACGGTAGTCGAACGCGCTTTGCACTTGTGAGAAATAGCCGATGGCCAGGTCCAGCCGCTGTTGCAGCAGCAAGCGTTCCATTTCACCGGGCATGGCGCTGATCAGTTCGATACGCACGGACTCGTCCCGCTCACGAAAGCGCCGGATCGCCTCGGCCACCCGTTGCAGCACCGATTGATCGAGGGCTTCGGACAGCCCCAGACGTACCTCGCCGATCAAACGCCCGGCCACGCCGTTGGATTGATGGCGGAAGGCTTCGATGGATTGGAACAGGGTGCGCGTGGCGTTGAGCAGTTGTTCGCCCTTGGCGGTGATCTTGAATCCGCCCTTTCCGCGACTGCACAAGCGATAGCCCAGACGGGTTTCCAGTTTGGCCATTTGCTGGCTGATGCTCGACTGGCTCAAGCCCAGTTCGCCCTGGGCGGCGCTGAAACCGCCGCACTCCACCACGCTGACAAACAGACGCAGCAATTGCAGATCCAGATCGTGGAGTTGGCCGAGCATCAAACATTACTCCGTCATAAAGTCAGGATAATTAACTTGGTATTTTACCAATGTATCCGACGACGCATCCTGCAACCACTTCCTCTGGTCAGGTGTTCGTCATGGCTCCCATGTTCAAGCTGTGTTTACCCGCGCTGTTGTTCGCCGTCGCCGTTTCGGCCCAGGCCGAAGACAAGGTAGTCAATCTGTACAGTTGGGCCGATTACGTCGCTCCCGAAACCCTGCAACGGTTCGAGCAGGAAACCGGCATCCATGTGCGCTACGACACTTTTGATGCACCGGAGGTACTCGAAACCAAGCTGCTCACCGGGGGCAGTGGGTACGATGTGGTTGTCCCGTCGTCCAGTGTCCTGGCTCGCGGCCTGGCGGCAGGTGCGCTCAAGGCCATTCCCCATGAAGGCCTGAAGGGCTACGCCAATCTTGATCCCGACCTGCTGGAGAAAATGGCCGCGGTCGACCCCGGTAATCGTTATGGCGTGCCCTATACCTGGGGCACTCTGGGGCTTGGGATGAATGTCGAGGCGGTGCGTAAACGCTTGCCGAATGTACCGCTCAACAGCCTGGACCTGCTGTTCAAGCCCGAATACGCCAGCAAGCTGAAGGACTGTGGCATCGCGGTCATTGACTCACCGCAGGAGGTAATCGGCCTGGCATTGCATTATCTGGGCAAGGATCCGTACAGCACCGACAAGCAAGATCTCGATGCGGCTCAAGCGTTATTGCATCAATTGCAGCCTTCAGTGCTTTATGTCGCCAGTGGGCGGCAGATCAACGATCTGGCCAATGGCAGCCTCTGCCTTGCATTGACTTACAACGGTGACGCCAGCATGGCGGCCGATCAGGCGCGCAAGGCCAACAAACCCTATGAAATCGCCTACCGGATTCCCAGGGAAGGCACCATCGTGTGGCAAGACAATCTGGCGATCCCCAAGGACGCGCCACACCCCGAGGCCGCCCGCCAGTTCATCGAATTCATGCTGCGCCCCGAGTCCGTTGCGGCGCTGACCAACACGCTGTTTTTTGCCACCGCCAACCAGGCTGCCACGCCGCTGGTGGATGAAGCCGTGCGCACCGACCCGGACATTTACCCGCCCGCCGAGGTACGTGGCCGGCTGTACGCCGACCGCAGCATGAGCCTCAAGGACATGCGCCAGCGCACCCGCTTGTGGACCACTTTCCGTAGCCGCCAATAACTAGAAATGAAGGAGCCTCAAATGGACGTCCCTGTGCAGAACGATCAAGCCCTTACCCGTGACAGCCTTTACGGCACGGCCGCCGAAAGTACCTACGGCGGCATCACCAGCTTCATGCGTCGGCGCTACAGCCGCGACTTGCGCGGGGTCGACGTGGCCGTCAGCGGCGTGCCGTTCGATACGGCAACCAGCAATCGTCCCGGTGCGCGTTTCGGGCCACGGGGCATTCGTGCGGCGTCCACCGGCATTGCCTGGGAGCGGCATTGGCCATGGACCTTCGACCCATTCGACCATCTGGCGGTGATTGATTACGGCGATTGCGACTTTGATTTCGGCTCGCCGCAATCGACGCCCGAGATGATTGAGGCCCACGCCGAGCACATCCTCAATGCCGGTACGGCGATGCTGACCTTTGGTGGCGACCACTTCATCACCTATCCGTTGCTCAAGGCCCATGCGCGCAAGCACGGTGCGTTGTCGCTGATTCACTTCGACGCCCACAGCGACACCTGGCCGGACGAAGAGGGCAAGCGCATCGACCACGGCACCATGTTCTGGCACGCGGCCAAGGAAGGGCTGGTCGACCCGTCGCGGTCGGTGCAAATCGGTTTGCGCACCACCAATGACGATCACCAGGGCTTTCAAGTACTCGACGCGCGGCAAGTGCATCGCCGTGGCTGCGAAGCGATAGTCGAGGCGATTCGCGCACGGGTCGGCGACAACCCGGTGTACCTGACATTCGACATCGACTGCCTCGATCCGGCGTTCGCGCCAGGCACCGGAACACCCGTGTGCGGTGGCTTGAGCACGGTGCAGGCGCTGGAGATTCTCGGTGGTCTGCGCGGGATCAACCTGGTGGGCATGGACGTGGTGGAAGTGGCCCCGGCCTATGACAGCGCAGAGATCACCTCACTGGCGGCGGCGACACTGGCGATGGAAATGCTGTGTCTGTATGCGGCCAAACACAGGGTCGATAAGTAAAACTCGATCGAAATGTGGGAGCGGGCTTGCTCGCGAAGGCGGTGTGTCATTCAACAACAATGTCGACTGACATGACGCTTTCGCGAGCAAGCCCGCTCCCACAGTTTTGATTTGCGTCAGGCCACTGGGACGATTGGCAAGTCGAGGATCTGACCACCGCTGAAGCGTGCGATTGATCCACTGATGGATTCGTGCGGCACACCTTTGGCCACGTCACTGACGCCATCGAGTCGCGCCAATTGCTCAGCACTCATCTGCACATCCAGCGCGCCCAATGTGGCGTCCAGCTGTTCACGGGTACGGGAACCGAGGATCGGGATCAGCGCCGTGGTCGAGCGCTTGGCCTTTTCCCGCAGCCAGGCAATGGCCACGTGGGTCGGGCTGACTTCGAGAGCGGCGGCGACGTCGATCAAGGTGTCGAGCAGGGCGGTTTCGCGGGCGCTTTTTTCAGCGTGGATCAGTACGCCGAGTTTGTTCGCGCGGTTGTCGCCTTCACTGTTGCGGTATTTGCCGGTCAGGAAGCCGCCACCCAGGGGCGACCATAAGGTCGCGGCGAGGCCCAGGGCTTCGGCCATCGGCAGTTGTTCGCGCTCGGCGGTGCGTTCGGCGAGGCTGTACTCGACCTGGATCGCGGCAATCGGCGCAAAACCACGTACCTCGGCCAAAAGGTCGGCGCGGGCGATGCGCCACGCGGGGAAGTTCGACAGCCCGGCGTAATGAATCTTGCCGGCACTGACCAGATCGTCGAAGCCGCGCAGGATCTCTTCCATGGGCGTCACGCCGTCGCTCATGTGAGCCCAGAACAGGTCTATATGATCAGTCTTCAGCCGTTTCAGGCTTTCTTCGACGGCGCGCACCATGTTCTTGCGGCTGTTGCCAGTGTGGGAAATGCCGTCTGCCGGTGTAGTCCCCAAGGTGTACTTGGTGGCGATGACCAGGCGATCCCGTTCTGCGGCGATGAATTCGCTGAGCATGGCCTCGGACTGCCCGCCCTGATAGCCATTGGCGGTATCGATGAAGTTGCCGCCGGCTTCCAGGTAGCCATCAAAAATGCGCTTGGCTTCGTCACGCTCGGCGCCATGCCCCCAACCGGTGCCGAAATTACCGGCGCCCAACGCCAGTTCGGAAACACGCAAGCCGGTTTTACGACCGAAAACTTTGTAATGCATGGGATGACTCCAGAGAGATGGCGATGGGGTTAATAAATTACTAACAACATATATAAAATATGATGATAGTAATCTAGCGCGTCAAGGCGCTTTTTCTTGCTGTACAAAAATGCCGATCACCGGTCGCGTTATCCATGCGCAATGGCATACTGCCGCCCATGACTATCCAATCCCCCCTAAGCGCCTGGCAGCACGCCATCGAACAAAAGGGCTTCGTCCAGGACGAGGCCCAGGAACATGCCGTGTGGGCGCTGCAAAAATGCCACGAAGCACTGCACGAAGGCCGCTCGCCAATTTCCGGCGTGTACCTGTGGGGGCCGGTGGGGCGGGGTAAAACCTGGTTGATGGACCAGTTCTACCAAAGTCTGCGCGTACCGGCGCGGCGCCAGCACTTTCACCATTTCATGGGCTGGGTGCACCAGCGCTCGTTTCAACTGACCGGCACCGCCGATCCGCTCAAGGCGTTGGCCCGTGAATTGGCCGAAGAAGTGCGCGTCCTGTGTTTCGACGAGCTGTTCGTCAATGACATCGGCGACGCGATCATTCTCGGGCGCCTGTTCCAGGTGATGTTCGAACAGGGCGTGGTGGTGGTCTGCACGTCCAATCTGCCGCCGGACCAGCTGTACGCCGATGGTTTCAATCGCGACCGTTTCCTCCCCGCTATCACGGCGATCAAGCAACATATGCAAGTTATTGCGGTGGATGGCGGGGAAGACCATCGCTTGCACCCGGGCGTCGGTTCGCAGCGCTACTGGGTGGCCGAGCCCGGTGAGCCCGGCGCGCTGGATCAAGTGTTCCAGGGGTTGAGCGTCGGCCAGTCAGTGTCGAGCGAGCCGATTCAGGTCGGTTACCGCTCGCTCGACGTGGTCAAGGCCAGCCCGCCAGTGCTCTGGGCCCGCTACGCCGCGCTGTGTGAGCAACCGTTCGCAGCCATGGATTTCATCGCCCTGTGCGATACCTACAGCGCTATTCTGTTGAGTGATGTCCCCAACCTCAGTGCGCAGAAGCGCGCCGGGCGCATTGCCCGTGGCACCGAAGACGGCATAGAGCGGGTGGAGGCGGGGGATCGCGAATTGCCGCAGTTGTCGGTGCATGACGACGGTGTGCGACGCTTCATTGCCCTGGTGGATGAGTGCTATGACCGCAAGGTGCCGCTGTACCTTGAAGCGCAAGTGCCAATGGCGTCGCTGTACACCGAGGGTTACCTGGAGTTCCCGTTCCGTCGCACCCTCAGTCGATTGCAGGAAATGCAGTTGCAACGGTTTGCCGAAGTTTGATCGGGATTCGATCGGGAGCAGCGAACATGAATCAGCCCTTGTCCCACCATTTGCTGACCATGGCCTACCAGAACGCCTGGGCCAATCACCGATTGGCCAAGGCCTGGAGACAATTGACCGCGCAGGAACTGAGCGCACCCCGGGTCAGTTTTTTCCCCGGCATCCGCGTCACCCTCAACCACATCCTCACCTGCGACTGGTTTTATGTGGATGCACTGGAGCGCGAAATGCGCGGCGACGATCCGCATCCCAATTACCAGGTCTTTTTCAAGGAAGACGAACCCTGCTTGCTCGCGATCGACCTCGTTAGCGAGCAGGCCCAGGTCGACCGTCGGTTGATCGCCTATTGCGAGCAACTGCGCGATGCCAGTCTCGGCAAAATCGTCACCATCGCCCGCGACACGCCGCAGTACGACAGCCGTTTGCGCCTTCTGTCCCACTTGTTCGAACACCAGATCCATCATCGCGGCCAGGTTCACGCCATGCTCAGCGGCACTTCGGTCAAGCCACCGCAACTCGACGAGTTTTTCTGCGCCGGTGAATCGCACTTGCGGGCCGAGGATTTTGCCGAGCTGGGATGGACGGAAGCCCTGATCTGGGGCGCTTGAGCGTAAAGCAATTGTGCGGTTGCGATTGTCGACACCACGGTGCTCGCGCTATGGTCGGCGGGCACTTCAGCGTGACATGCATGCTGGGGGCTACTTCATGTGTGATCGAGGATGGAAATGGACTCCGCAGAAATTCTTGTGCTTCAGGCCAGTTACACCAATCCAGTGCATGGCGAGGCTATTTGTCTGGTGTTGAACCACTACGCCGAGGACCCGATGGGAGGCGGGCAGTCGTTGCCGGCCGCTGTACTGGAGCAACTTCCGGCAGAGCTTGCCCGGCGTCCCCACGCCTTCAGTGTGCTGGCCTTTGTCGGCGGCGAACCGGCCGGGCTGGTCAATTGCTTCGAGGGATTTTCCACTTTTGCCTGCCGGCCGTTGGTCAATGTGCACGACGTGTCGGTGGTGAAAAAATTTCGCGGCCTGGGCTTGAGCCAGAAGATGCTGCAAAAGGTCGAGGAGATCGCCCGTCAGCGCGGTTGCTGCAAGCTCACCCTGGAAGTGCTGGAAGGCAACGCCGTGGCGCAGGGCTCCTATGAAAAAGCCGGTTTCGCCGCCGGCATGTTCGACCCGGTCCATGGGCGAATGCTGTTTTGGACCAAGAGCCTCTAGCTCGACAGGACCTTTGGAGGTCACTTCATTTCCAGCGTGTTGTAGGAGCTGGCTTGCCAGCGATGGTCGTCAACGATAACGCGTGTGGACTGGATAAACTCGGCGCACGTGAGTCCATCGCCAGCAAGCCGGCTCCTACAGTTTGGCGTTCACATCATTTTGACTCGGACGCGGGCCTTGTAGGAGCTGGCTTGCCAGCGATGGTCGTCAACGATAACGCGTGTGGACTGGATAAACTCGGCGCACGTGAGTCCATCGCCAGCAAGCCGGCTCCTACAGTTTGGCGTTCACATCATTTTGACTCGGACGCGGGCCTTGTAGGAGCTGGCTTGCCAGCGATGGTCGTCAACGATAACGCGTGTGGACTGGATAAACTCGGCGCACGTGAGTCCATCGCCAGCAAGCCGGCTCCTACAGTTTGGCGTTCACATCATTTTGACTCGGACGCGGGCCCGCGGGCGATGGTCGTTAACGATGACGCGTGTGGACCGGATAAACGCGGCGCACTGGAGTCCATCGCCAGCAAGCTGGCTCCTACAGTCCATCGCCAGCAAGCCGGCTCCTACAGTTTCCCGGGAATGCGTGGAGAACCCCAAAAAAAGGGCGTCCATCAGGACGCCCAGCAATCATCTCCAACTGTAGAGTCGCAGTCAGAGGCACATGGATCATTTCGGTCTGTAGGTTTCAGTCATTTGTGCGGTTTGATCGTCTGGAACCCGCAACTCAGTACTTTGGATTGGGTGACCCAGGGCTTGTTGCTGGGCCAGTCGTAGACTTTCGAAGTAATAGCGCATGCGTTCAGCTCCGCCTTCGGCAAAAGCGCTGGTCGAACCCAAGGCCAACAGGCCGGCGAGGATCATTGCGGTGCGTTTCATGGTTTGCCTCCCACTACAGATGTCGGATGCCTTTCGTCCATGAATCTATGAAGCAGTGTCGAAATGGCATTATCCGCCGATTCCGTTAAAAGGGAATTAACTCCGGTTGCTGGAAAGCCAGCATGAAAAAGGGGCCGGAATCGGCCCCTGGAAGGATTACTGCTGAACGACCGCGGGTGGCGTCTTTGGCTTCATCAGGCTGAAGTCGATCAGCGCGCGTTGCTCACGCTCATACGGGTTGCCGATCATCAATGGCCGGGCCTTGAAGCTATCGCTGACCAGACTTTTGCTGCGATCGAGTTCGTCGAAGCTCAGGCCCGCCAGATCGGCCCAGGTGTGGATCAGGTGCGAGCTGCTGTAAGGACGCGAGAGATCGCCGGCGAGGTTCCAGTCATGGCTTGCTCGCCATTTCGGCGAGGCCCAGGCCATGAACGGAATGGTGTACATCGGCGCCGTCGGCTTGTTCTCGTTGCGCCCCAGGGTGCTGTGTCCTACGGAATCGAACACGTCTTCGCCGTGGTCGGACAGGTACAGCAGGAAGCCGTTCGGATCGCTCTTGGCGTAGTCCTTGATCAGGCTCGATACCACGAAATCGTTGTACAGCACGGCGTTGTCGTAGCTGTTGTACGTCGGCAACTGGTCATCGCGAATGCCGGCAGGCACACCCGTGCGGTCCTGGAACTTGTCGAAGGTCGACGGGTAGCGGTACTGGTAGCTCATGTGCGTGCCCAGCAAATGCACGACGATGAGTTTGCGCGGTGCCGCATCGGCCAGGGCCTTGTTGAACGGCTCGATCACGTCGCCATCGTACTGGGCGGCGTTCTGGTTGCGGTTGTTGTTCAGGTACACCTGTTCGTCGGCCTGTTCGGAGAAGGTCGTGAGCATGGTGTTGCGCTTGGTCATGGTCTGCTGGTTGGTGATCCAGAAGGTCTTGTAACCGGCCTGTTTCATCATGCTGACCAGCGATGGCGTCGACAGGTACAGGTCCGGGTTTTCTTCGTCGGCGAAGGTCAGGACCTGCTGCAGCGCTTCAATGGTGTACGGGCGCGGGGTGATGACGTTGTCGAAAACGTCCAGTTGATCCTTGAGCTTGTCCAGTTCCGGCGTGGTTTGCCGTGGGTAACCGTACAGGCTCATGCGCTGGCGGTTGGTGGACTCGCCGATCACCAGCACCAGGGTCGCAGGCTGGTTGGCCATGGCATCCTTGAGGTTGTGCAGCGGTGGAATCTTGCTGGCGCTGTCGAGCATGTCCTGCATGCCGGCCAGGGTTTCCAGGTAACGGTGATAGGCCACGGCCATCTGCCATGGCACTGCCGGCTCGATGCGGGTTTCGAACTTGTCGAAGCCTTCGGCGAAACTGCCGGTGCGCGAGGTCTGCTTGATCAGCGGATAACCGACCACCGCCACCACGATGGCCACGGCTGCCGCGATGGCCTTGCCACGGGGCAGGTACACCGGGCGCAGGCGAGTCCACAGGAACCAGGCAAAAACGGTGTGGGCCAGGAATGCCGGAACCATCCACCAGGCAAAGTACTGGGTCATGTACTCGCCGGCTTCAGCCACGTTCGACTCGAACATGATGAAGATGACGCTCTGGGAAAATTCCTGCTGGTAAATGAAGAAGTAGCCCAGGCTCGCCATGGAACACGCCCACAGCACGACGCCGATCACGGCGGCCATGACACGGGTCTGCTTGGGGAACAGCAGCATCGGCGCCAGCCAGATCGCGCTCATGACGAAGGCCTGGCGGAATCCGGTAAAGCCGGAGGTGCCCGTCAACTGGATCAGTAGCTGGGTAATGCCGGAAAAGTACCAGAAAAATACAAACAGCCAGATGAACCCGGCCCAGTCAAAACCTGCCGCAGTCGTTTTGCTGCGTTTGAACAAAGACATTCAGCGCTCCAGCCGAGAATTCACTACCACCGCCGGGACTTGGAGATCGCGGACGACGAACGAGGGCCGCGCGGAATCGGGCGGCCTTAAACGCGTAATTATCGTGAAACAATTGTGAAAATTTTGTGAGTTGCCGAAAATGGCAGGGCGTGCGCCAGTGCGGAAGCAGTGCAGACTGCTCCCGCTTGCAAGGGAAGCGTCAGGCGAGTGGGGCGCGCTGTGTCACAGCCAGGGGGTGGGTCTGGCCGGCTTGCAACAGCAGGCGTAACTGCGCCAGCTCCTGTTTCAACTGATCGCGTTCTTCTTTCAACTGACGCAATTCATCGCGACGGATAGTGACGTAAAGGGTTTGTGCTGGCAGTGCGGTATGTACTGTGCCCATTGCTCACCTCGCAAATGGCGTGTCTCAACTGTAGAGCCGCCTCGAAATCAACGGCTGATCTACTATCGGCGCCAATTTTGATTTCTTTTGCCCCCAAAGGGAACTTTTTTATTTTTCATTGTCGTTGTGTCTTCGGCTTGATTCCCGACGTTATCCATCAGGATCGGGCACAATGCCCGGAAACTTCACGCCAACGCTCTGGACTAACCTCATGAGTCGCGTTGGGCTATAACCTTTGACACACATTTTATTTGTAGTAGGGAGCATCAGCACATGCAACTCGGGATTATTGGACTGGGCCGCATGGGCGGCAATATTGCACGGCGCCTGATGCTCAACGGGCACACCACCGTTGTATATGACCGCAATACCGCCTTTGTCGAAGCCCTGGCCGCAGAGGGTTCCACCGGCGTCACCGATCTGCCGGCGCTGGTCGCTGGCCTGGCCAAGCCGCGTGCGGTGTGGGTCATGCTGCCAGCTGGCGCGCCGACCGAAGACACCATCGACACCCTGGGCACCTTGCTCGAAGCCGGCGACACCATCATCGATGGCGGCAACACCTTCTATAAGGACGATATCCGCCGAGCCAAAACCCTGTCGGAAAAAGGCCTGCACTACATCGACGTCGGTACGTCCGGCGGCGTCTGGGGCCTGGAGCGCGGTTACTGCATGATGATCGGCGGCGATACCGAGACCGTTAAGCGTCTCGATCCGCTGTTCGCCACCCTGGCCCCTGGCATGGGTGACATCCCGCGCACCAAGGACCGCAAGTCCGACGACGATCGTGCCGAGCGTGGCTACATTCACGCAGGTCCCGCCGGCGCCGGGCATTTCGTCAAGATGATCCACAACGGTATCGAGTACGGAATGATGCAGGCCTTCGCCGAAGGCTTCGACATCCTGCAAACCAAAAACAGCGAGAGCCTGCCGCCAGACCAGCGTTTCGACCTGAACGTCGCCGACATCGCCGAAGTCTGGCGTCGTGGCAGCGTGGTGTCCTCGTGGCTGCTCGACCTGACCGCCGATGCCCTGGCCAGCGATCCGAAACTCGACGGTTTCTCCGGGTCTGTGGCTGACAGCGGTGAAGGCCGCTGGACCATCGAAGCCGCAATGGAGCAAGCGGTGCCGGTACCGGTGCTGTCGAACTCGCTGTTCTCGCGCTACCGTTCGCGCGGGCAGGGCACCTTTGGCGACAAGGTGCTCTCGGCCCAGCGCTTCGGCTTCGGCGGCCACGTGGAGACCTCGAAAAAATGACCCACTTGATCCGCAAGAAATCCAAGGCTGAGCCCGCACCCGCGACGACGCTGTTTCTGTTTGGCGCCCATGGTGACCTGGTCAAGCGTCTGTTGGTGCCAGCGCTGTATAACCTCAAGCGCAACGGCCTGCTCGGGGATGGACTGCGGATCATCGGCGTTGACCACAACGCCATCAGCGATGAAGGTTTTGCGCAAAAGCTCGAAGACTTCATTCGCGGCGAGATGGCTGGCAAGGGTGACCACACCCTTGATCCAGCGGTCTGGTCGAAACTTGCCAAAGGCATCAGCTACGTCCAGGGCGACTTCCTGGACGACAGCACTTATCAAGCGCTGGCGGCGAAAATCGCCGACAGCGGAACCGGCAATGCGGTGTTCTACCTGGCCACCGCGCCGCGTTTCTTCAGTGAAGTGGCACGCCGTCTCGGTGCCGCCGGCTTGCTGGAAGAAACTCCCGAGGCGTTCAGAAGGGTGGTGATCGAAAAGCCCTTCGGCTCCGACCTGCATACGGCCGAGGCCTTGAATGCCTGCCTGCTCAAGGTGATGACGGAAAAGCAGATTTACCGGATCGATCACTATCTGGGCAAGGAAACGGTACAGAACATTCTGGTCAGCCGTTTTTCCAACAGCCTGTTCGAAGCGTTCTGGAACAATCACTACATCGACCACGTGCAGATCACCGCCGCCGAAACCGTCGGCGTGGAAACCCGTGGCAGTTTTTATGAGCACACCGGCGCGCTACGGGACATGGTGCCCAATCACCTGTTCCAGCTGCTGGCGATGGTGGCGATGGAGCCTCCCGCCGCGTTTGGCGCCGATGCGGTGCGCGGCGAGAAAGCCAAGGTCGTCGGCGCGATCAGGCCCTGGACGGTCGAGGAGGCCCGCGCCAACTCGGTGCGCGGTCAATACGCCGCCGGTGAAATCGACGGTAAGGCACTGCCGGGTTATCGCCAGGAAGACAAGGTTGCGCCCGATAGCAATACCGAAACCTATGTGGCCCTCAAGGTCATGATCGACAACTGGCGTTGGGTCGGGGTGCCGTTCTACCTGCGTACCGGCAAGCGCATGAGCGTGCGTGACACCGAGATCGTCATCTGTTTCAAGCCGGCGCCCTATGCGCAGTTTCGCGACACCGAAGTCGACGAATTGCAGCCGACCTATCTGCGGATTCAAATCCAGCCGAACGAAGGCATGTGGTTCGACCTGTTGGCCAAGCGCCCTGGTCAGGCCCTGAAGATGGACAACATCGAATTGGGGTTTGCCTACAAGGACTTCTTCGAGATGCAGCCGTCCACCGGCTACGAGACCCTGATCTACGATTGCCTGACAGGCGACCAGACGCTGTTCCAGCGCGCCGACAACATCGAGAACGGCTGGCGTGCCGTGCAACCGTTCCTGGAGGCCTGGCAGCAGGATTCCAGCGTGCAGAGCTATGCCGCCGGGGAAAACGGCCCCAAGGCCGGCGAAGAATTGCTCACCCGTGACGGTCGCGTCTGGCACCGTCTTGGATAACCCGTATCTCCTGTGGGAGCGGGCTTGCTCGCGAAGAGGCCGCCACATTCAACATTTGAGTTGACTGGCAGTCCGCTTTCGCGAGCAAGCCCGCTCCCACATTTTTGGTTCGGGTTACAGCCAGTAACTCACTGCATACCACCCTAGCAAGCCCATCACCACGGTGTACGGCAACGCCATCCAGACCATCCGCCCGTAAGACAGGCGCACCAGCGGTGCAATGGCCGACGTCAGCAAGAACAGAAACGCCGCCTGGCCATTGGGTGTCGCCACGCTCGGCAGGTTGGTGCCGGTATTGATCGCAATGGCCAGCGTCTCGAAGTGCTCACGGGTCATCTCACCCGCCGTGAAGGCGCGCTTCACTTCAGTGATGTAAATGGTTGCCACGAACACGTTGTCGCTGATGGCGGACAGCAGGCCGTTGGCAATGAACAGCATGCCCGGCTGTTGATCCGCCGGCAGCGCCAGCACCCAGTGGATCAGTGGGGCGAACAATTGCTGATCGTGAATCACCGCGACCACCGCGAAAAACACCACCAACAATGCGGTGAACGGCATGGCGTCCTTGAACGCGGTGCCGAGGCGGTGCTCGTCGGTGATGCCGGTAAACGCGGTGATCAACACGATCACCATCAAGCCGATCAAGCCCACCTCGGCGATGTGGAACGCCAGCCCGACAATCAGAATCAACGCGGCAGCGCCTTGCACAAGTAGCGCGGCACGTTGGCGTGGGGAGCGCTCGGCATCATCTTCAGCGGCATAGTTGGCCAGCACCGCGCGGACGTTTTCCGGCAGCAGCGTGCCGTATCCGAACCAGTGCAGCTTTTCCAGCAGGACGCACGTGACCAGCCCGGCAACCAGTACTGGCAGGGATACTGGCGCAACCTGGGTAAAGAACTCGGAGAAGTGCCAGCCCATTTCATGGCCGATCAGCAGGTTCTGCGGTTCACCGACCAGCGTGCAAACACCGCCCAATGCAGTGCCCACGGCGCCGTGCATCAGCAGGCTGCGCAGAAAGGCGCGGAACTGTTCGAGATCACCCTGATGCAGGCTCGGCAGATGTTTGTCGTCGCTGTACTCACTGTCCTGGCGCGGATCGTTACCCGAGGCGACGCGGTGATACACCGAGTAAAAGCCGACGGCGGCACTGATGATCACGGCCGTCACGGTCAAGGCATCGAGGAACGCCGAGAGAAAGGCCGACAGAAAGCAGAACATCAGCGCCAGCAGGGCCTTGGAGCGAACGCCTAGCAGCAGGCGCGAGAACAGGTACAGCAACAAGTCCTTCATGAAATAAATGCCGGCCACCATGAACATCAGCAGCAGGATCACCGGGAAGTTGTGCTGCAACTCATCGTACAGCGCCTGGGGCGTGGTCATCTTCAGCAGCAGGGCTTCAATCAACAACAGGCCGCCGGGCATCAGCGGATAACACTTGAGCGCCATGGCCAGGGTAAAGATGAACTCCAGCACCAGCAGCCAGCCAGCGGCCACCGGGCCCACGGTCCACAGCACCAGGGCATTGAGAATCAGAAAGCCGACGATGCAGGCCTTGTACCAACGGGGCGAGTTCCCGAGAAAGTTGTGCGCGAACGCCTGGGCCATTGAACCGGACATCGGCTGCTCCTTGTTTTAAGAAGCGCGCAAGTTGCCGTAAGCGGGCGAGAAGATCAAGCACACGAATAATGCATCGGTTCAGCCCAGATATCGCGCGACGATTGCCTTGTAATTCCCATGCAGCGAATAGCCGCCCACGACGATATTTCCATCGCTCTGCGCCGCGATACAAGTGGCGGTATCCAGGCTGGGGCCGAGGCGGGTACGGGCATAGCCGCAGCCTGCGTTGAAGCGGCTATCGAGATGGCCGTCGGGCAGGTATCGCCCGACAATGAAGTCTGCTTCAACGCCGCCGATGGTTGCGCCGACTGTGAGCACACGGCCATCGGGCTGTAACTGCGCGGCATTCCACTGGCAGCCACTGTGGCCAATGACCAGGCGTTGCGGCTGGCCACCGTTACAGTGGTTGTCGGGGCGGCCGTTGCTGTGCATTTTATAGGTCAGGCAGTGCATCGGCTCGTGACTGCTGCCTACACACAGGATGTCGCCATTGATTTGCTGGACCACCTGACTGATCTGGGCACCATGCCCGTGCGCCTTGAAAGTCATGAATCCATCCACGGCAAAACTGTCGTCGAGGTGACCGTCAGCCTGGTAGCGCGCCAGCAAGCCTTCCTCAGGGAAGTTGATCGAGCCACCCACCAGAACCCGGCCGTCGCGCTGTACCGTCAGGCTGCTGAGCCAGGTGTTCATCAGCAGGTGCCTGA
Source organism: Pseudomonas sp. A-R-19 (assembly GCF_019956575.1). NCBI lineage: Bacteria > Pseudomonadati > Pseudomonadota > Gammaproteobacteria > Pseudomonadales > Pseudomonadaceae > Pseudomonas > Pseudomonas sp. A-R-19. The sequence continues at coordinate 20,075 of NZ_JAHBDR010000057.1, read as the reverse complement.
CCACGACAAAGCCGCGGCCATTGAATGAGCAGTCCAGCGAGCCTTCGACATCCAGCCGAATCAACAGACCGACATGATCGGCCAGTTCGAAGTGATGATTGGCCAGGATCAGGATCCGGCCGTCTTGCTGTACGTCCACATCGCAGGCTTCTGCACCCGGCACGCCGGGAGGCAGCCAGACATCGCGCATGCCCAGGGACAGGCCGCCAGGCAATCGCACGACACGGCGACCGTTATCGCCAAAGCCTTGAACCAGGCGCCCCTCCTGATCGAACAATGCCAGGGCCGGGAGCGTGCGATGGGCGTTTTCGTATTGCAGGCCGGCCAACAGGATATTGCCGTCGGGCATGACCAGTACCTTGGCGCCCATGGCTTCGAAACCCGATTCGAATTGCCCGATGACACTGCCTTGCTTGCCGAACGCAAGGTCTGCCGAACCATCCTCCAGCAAGCGGGCCAGGCCAAAGCGACTGCCTTCGGCCATGGCGACCTTGGCCGCCACCAGCAAGCGGCCTTGGCCATCGATGGCGACGTCATTGGCCAGGCTGGAAAGGCTGTCGGCGAAATACACCTGGGTTTTGCCGTTGGCGGCAAATGTCGTATCGAGAGTACCGGCAATATTCCGGGTGGCGGAGTAGGCAATGGCGGACTGGATTGGCATGAACCGCATCTCCTTGCGAGTCGTCCTGATCCAGAAGTTTGGGTGGCGACTATATAAGGAGAATATTCAATCCCTGAATGGGGAGATGCACAACTGCAATAACTAACAGACGGAGAGTCGCTGTGTGCCACAACAGTGTCTTTTCGAACCAATGGCAAGCCTGCAAAGAATCCGCTGCACAAAAGTTCAAACTAACGGGGCAATTAGTGTAGAAGGGCGAGAGCGAGCAGCCCAACTAAAAACGGGGGAGGGCGCGGATTACCCCGGAGTAATCCGCAAAACGATTAGTACGGCATCGACCACGACTGCAGTGCGTAACCTTCCTGGCTCAATTCGGCGCGGGCCTGTTCCAGCAGCAATTCGAGTTGTGCAGGATCGGAATAAGCACTGCTTGGGATCTGCCTGCGGCCAATGCTGGTGCTGGTCCGGTCGATCACGGTCAGGCTGAGTTCGCCATTACCGTCCTGTGGAGCCCAGGCCACGCATGTGAATGGTTTAAATGCGCGGTCGGCAATCAGAAGTGCTTCGTTGATACGCAGCGGGGCGTTCATAGGGTCTTCTCTCTGTATGCCCAATCAAGTGATGTGCCGTCGGTTGGGCTTACCGTTCGGCTGGTTACTTGTACTGATGCCCGCAACCCGGAGTTGGGTCACACAAAATCAAAAGAAATTTCGACTTTATTTCATATGCCCGGGAATGAGCGCGGCATTGAAAGCTGAATGAAAGGAAAGAGTCGTTAGGTGACTATCAAAAGCACTTCTTATAACTGGATGTATGGCAACCCTATAGTCAAACGGTACAAGGATCCGTCAAGTTCTTGCTAACGTTACAGTCAGGTCCGCCAAATGACTGTTTTTAATAAAATTTCTTAATTTTGGCGCCAAGGAATAGTCATGAGTGATGCGCCTGTTTCACGACGTCTATTAGTGGTGGACCCTTGCGACGATTGCTATCGTCTGCTCCCCGGATTGCGCGCTATCGGTTGGGACGTTGATAGCTGCACGCTGGAGCACGCCGCTGACCGAACCTGTGACGTGGGCTTGTTACGCCTGCAGCCTTTTCACCTCGAACACCCCGAGGCCGTCAAGGAGTTGATCAGCCGCAGTGGTACCGAGTGGATAGCCGTCCTCAATCAGGAAATGCTGCGATTGCAAAATGTGGGCGACTTCGTCTGTGAATGGTTTTTTGACTTTCATACTTTGCCATTCGATGTGTCCCGGGTTCAGGTAACGTTGGGCCGGGCATTTGGCATGGCGCGGTTGCGAGGCCAGGGTACGGTCCATGTTGACCAACCCGAGCACGAATTGCTCGGCGACAGCAAACCTATCCGTGAACTGCGAAAACTGTTGAGCAAACTGGCTCCAACCGAATCTGCGGTGTTGATTCGCGGTGAAAGCGGCACTGGCAAGGAACTGGTCGCACGCACCCTGCATCGCCAGTCCCAGCGTCACAGCAAACCCTTTATTGCAATCAATTGCGGCGCGATTCCCGAACACTTGATCCAGTCCGAGTTGTTTGGTCATGAGAAAGGCTCATTTACCGGCGCACACCAACGCAAGGTCGGACGGATCGAAGCCGCCAACGGTGGCACTCTGTTTCTCGACGAGATCGGGGACCTGCCCCTGGAACTACAGGCCAACCTGTTGCGGTTCCTCCAGGAAAAACACATCGAGCGAGTGGGCGGCAGTCAGCCGATTGCCGTGGATGTGCGGATTCTGGCGGCGACGAATGTCGATCTGGAAGCCGCTATCGAGAAGAAACGCTTTCGCGAAGATTTGTATTATCGCCTGAACGTACTGCAGGTGGTGACCGTACCGTTGCGCGAGCGCCATGGTGACTTGTCGATGCTGGCCAACCACTTCTCCCATTTCTACAGCCGTGAAACCGGGCGTCGCCCACGCAGTTTCAGCGAAGATGCCTTGATTGCCATGGGCAAACACGACTGGCCAGGCAATGTTCGTGAACTGGCCAATCGCGTTCGTCGCGGGCTGGTGTTGGCCGAAGGCCGGCAGATCGAGGCCCGCGACCTGGGGTTGATCAGCCAGCATACGATCGCCGCGCCGATGGGCACCCTGGAAGAATACAAGACCCGGGCCGAACGCCAGGCGTTGTGCGATGTATTGAACCGCCACAGCGATAACCTGAGTGTCGCCGCCAAAGTACTGGGGGTGTCGCGACCGACCTTCTACCGGTTGTTGCACAAACATCAGATTCGCTGAACCCCAACTGCAAAAAAAGGTTCTTCACGCATTCCCGGGAAACTGTAGGAGCCGGCTTGCTGGCGATGGACTCAAGTTCGCCGCGTATATCCAGGTCACACGCGTAATCGTTAACGATCATCGCTGGCAAGCCAGCTCCTACAAAAGACCGCGTCCGAGTCGACAATGATGTGAACGCCAAACTGTAGGAGCCGGCTTGCTGGCGATGGACTCAAGTGCGCCGCGTTTGTCCGGTTTACGCGCGTTATCGTTAACGATCATCGCTGGCAAGCCAGCTCCTACACGGGACCGCGTCCTGGTGGAAATGATGTGAACACCAAACTGTAGGAGCCGGCTTGCTGGCGATGGACTCATGTGCGCCGCGGTTATCCCGGTCACACGCGTTATCGTTAACGATCATCGCTGGCAAGCCAGCGCCTACAAGGGACCGCGTCCGAGTCGAAATGATGTGAACACCAAACTGTAGGAGCCGGCTTGCTGGCGATGGACTCAAGTGCGCCGCGTTTATCCAGCCCACACGCGTTATCGTTGACGACCATCGCTGGCAAGCCAGCTCCTACACGGGGCCGCGTCCTGGTGGAAATGATGTGAACACCAAACTGTAGGAACCGGCTTGCTGGCGATGGACTCCAGTGCGCCGCGTTTATCCAGCCCACACGCGTTATCGTTAACGACCATCGCTGGCAAGCCAGCTCCTACAAAAGACCGCGTCCGGGTCGAAAATGATGTGAACACCAAACTGTAGGAGCCGGCTTGCTGGCGATGGACTCAAGTGCGCCGCGTTTATCCAGCCCACACGCGTTATCGTTAACGACCATCGCTGGCAAGCCAGCTCCTACACGGGACCGCGTCCTGGTGGAAATGATGTGAACACCAAACTGTAGGAGCCGGCTTGCTGGCGATGGATTCAAGTTCGCCGCGTATATCCCGGTCACACGCGTCATCGTTAACGATCATCGCTGGCAAGCCAGCGCCTACAAGGGACCGCGTCCGAGTCGGGCCTCCAAACCAGTGAAAGCCCCAAAAAAACCGCTGCGATGAAAGTTGCTGCGGTTTTTTGTTTGGGTCAGAAGTAGTAAGGGAATTTCAGGCTGAACTGGAAGTCCGGGGCATCGTCCGTCAGGCCGATGGACAGGTTGGGGACGATGGTCAGGTTGTCGGTGGCCGCAATGGTCATGCCGATGTTGAAGTAACCGGCGTTGGCATCGCTGGACACCACTGATTGCCAATCTCCGCCATCTTCCTTGAGCTTGCTTTTGCGTTGCACCAGGTCAGAGACCGAGAACGACATACTCATCTTTTCGTTCAGGGCAAACGCAATACCGGCGCCGATCTGGAAACTGTCGCCAATGCGTACTTTGCCCGGCGTCTTGAGCGCCGGATTGGAGCTGATGTCGTCGAAAGACTCTTCCAGGTTGTGCGTGTACGACAGGCTGCCGAACAGCACTGCCGGATCGAAGGTCTTGACCAAAGAGATCCCCGGCGTGATCGACCAGACCCCATTACCGGTAGGCAAGGACTCAGGCACGGCAAGGTTGGAGTTGGTGTCCACCCGAACCAGCTTGATGCCGAACGGGTCTTTGCCAGTCGGTGCCTTGACGCGCAAGGTCGCCACGGCATCCGGCGTGTTGGCCGACTCGTCGAGGAATTTGTAGGCGATACCGAAGTTGACGTCGCCAATGGCCGGGTCTTCCTTGACGGTATCTTCGGTCGTGACGTTTGCCGCGCCGTTATTGCCGCCACCGGACTGGTACGTAGATTGACGGTAGACCACCGGCACGTTCAGGTCGAACTGCCAGCGATTGTTGAAGTTGTAGCGGCCGGTGAGGTCCAGTGTCCAGGTGTCGGCCTTTATCCGGTCCAGGTTGATGGCGCCGAGAAATATCGAGTCCAGGGCGAGAAAACCGTTGAGGACCAACTGGCGGGTATCGTACCGGGAGTAGGTTATCCCGGTTTCGACGCTGAACTTGCCACCGCCGAAGAACCCGCTGGCCTCGTCATACAGGTTTGAAACGCTTTGCGCCGGTTGTGAGTCATCGGCCAGCGATTGTCCATACGAACTGCCGCTGCCCCCGACGGCCCCCCCTGAAGCCGCCGCGGCACCGGTGCCGGTGGCGACGTTTGGATTGCCCTTCAGGTCCGCTGGGGACTTGACCAGGCGTTTGGGCGGGGGCGAAGCGGGCTGCTCTTCGACCTGGCGGACCCGTTGCTCAAGAACCGCCAAGGCTTTTTGCTGGACTTCGTATCGTTGTTTCAACTCCAGAAGCTCTCGTTTGAGAGCCTCCAGTTCCGGGTCAGGTGCTGCCTGCACCATCGCCATCGGGAGTAGAGAGCACAAGCATATAACTGCACGCAGTGATACCAATCGGTACATGAAAAAGCCGCCCATTTGTGCCCAATGCTCGTGTCTCAGCGTAGCTCAATACCCCAAGGTCCGTAATGCAGCGAGTTGGTTCAGGTTGTAGCCCAATGCACCAGCACTCGGGCTTTTATTGTCGAGCACGACGCTGAGTCGAGTCAGGTTGTTGACCACATTGCTGCTGCCCAGCAACCGGGTGTCTTGCAGCAACCCGCCTTGGGCGACCTGTTGCAGGCTTGAGCCCTGGTTGTTGTTGGCGGTAATGGCCACCTGAACGCCGCCGCCGGTCGCGGACACGGCGACACTGCCTGCAGCATTGCTGCCGGTGATGGTTTCACCGGCTATCAGTGCCTGGCCCCGGCTCGGCACCGGCGCAGGGGCCGTGCTGGCCTCTTTGACGTTGATGGCGATCTTGTTGTTTGAACTGTTGCCATCGCCTGCAGCCCGTGTGACCTGGGTGATGCCCTGAGAGGTGCCCAGCCCGGCGCCACCCGTTACACGACCGGTACCCGAGTTGGGCGAACCGCCTTTACCGTTGTGTTTGATGGTTGAAACGTAGAACTCGGGCTTGACCGTTGCGGCTTGAAGTCGCATCGAGGTGGTTGCCCCGATCAGATCACCACTGGCGTTGCGCCAGGTACTGCTCATGACAACACCGAAGCTGATGATCCGCCCCGGCATCACATACCGGCCACGCAACTCGGCCAGTTCCTGGTCCTTGATTTCGATGGGACTAAACTCATCAGCAAAACCTAAAGTGTTCGCTGCCAGACAGGTAGCGAACACCCAATACGAGGTTTTCATTTGCTGCTCCCGGAGCATCCTGCCCCCAATCATCTTATTGGCGATTAAAAGAAATCGCTCTGTATGAAACCAAAATCCATCAGTTCAGCATCCTTGACCGGGTTGAAGTTATCCATCTTGTTCTTGGCAGTCAGCGGCTCCGGTGGACTGCGTAACGCATTGGTTTTGTCGTAACCGGGGCCGATGATAGCGAAGACAATGCCATTCCAGCCTTTGACAAAATCATCATGGGAGTAGCGTTTGTGACCGAGCACCGGGTCGCCGATGTAGACCCAGTTCTTGTCCGCCCGTTGCAACACCACGAAGTGCTTGTAGCCGCGAATTTCCATCAGTACCACCACCGGAATCGTCACCGCATCGAGTCTTTCAGGCGGGATCTTGTAGCCCCGGGCGCGCATGCCGATGCGCTCTATGTAGCGCTTCATGTCCAGCATGGAAAAACCCTGGGTACGCACAAGGTCCTGGTCTGCGGTGACCAGCATGCCCTTGATGATGTGCTCTTCATCGACGTCAAGCCAATAGGCCTGGCGCAGTATTGTTGCCAGCGCGGCGGCACCGCAGCTGAAATCGGTTTTCTGTTCGACGATGTCGCTGAACCTGCGCTCACGCAAACTCTGTACGTGCTTGTACACCAGCACGCCGCCCGGCAGGGCGGCAACCGGCATCTGTGCGGCCTGGGTCAGCCCAGACAGGCAGAGCAGGGCGAAAAGGGCCGTCTTATGCATGGACGATACGCCTTCAGACCGAGGAAAAGCGCCGTCGCCGAGGCTTTCATGACGGTCGCGATTATGGGCATGATTTGCAGCCTGCGGCGATGGACAGCGAGTTGCTTTGCTGGTTGCCGACGCCGGACGATACGTTGGCTCCGCCGTTGCCGGAGAAGTTGTTCATCGAGCTCGTGATCGAAGCATTGTTGGTTACAGGGGGTTTCCAGCCTTCCAGCGTCATCACTTGTTGAGTGGTTATGCCGGACAGACCGAGTACGCCCACGGGTACGAAATCAGTCCTGGCGTTGTTGGTGACGTTCAGCCCGGACGTGCTTTGGTTAGCCGCCGCTGCGGCAACTGCTACACGGCCGCCCGAAACGGCAATCGCCAGGTTGTTTTTCTGTTGGTTGAAGTCGCCGGTGGTCACATTGATGCCGATGTTGCCGGAACCGCTGTTGCCAGCGTTATTGAGCGTTGTGTTGTTGGTGTTGGAGTGGTTCCTGGCGGTGTTGCCGGTGCTCTTCTGAGTCGCGCTGGAGACGGTGACGGCGGAGCCGAAGATGAAGGCTTCGTCCGCGGTGGCAAGGGCGGCGGCGTTGTCTTGCTGGTTGCCGTTACCGGCTGCAACGTTGGCGCCCATGTTGCCGTTGGAGTTGTTCAGGGAGTTATCGATTATGGCGTCGTTTTTGGTACCCCGGTTCACTACCCCGCTGTCACTGCTTTCCTGCGAGTCCAGCACGGCGGCCCCGGCGCCTGAGGTAATCTGCAGAATCTGATCCAGCGACGGGCCATTAGGCTGTTGGTTGCCGCCCTGTCCATTGCCCTGCACGGGATCAGCCTGGGCTGCGAATGCCATCACTGCTGCCAGGGCGAAAGCCAGTGGTTTGAGAGCAGTTGTCGGGTTCATGGTGATTCTCCGTGCTCATTTGTTGGTCAAGTGTTGGTACTTCCCCATTCGCACTGTATCGGGGGTCAGTCAGAGACCCGGATACTCAGGGTGTTAGCCATTCGGTTCCCCACCCCGGCACTTTGGTTCACCTGGATCACGCCCCGGCTGCCAGTGAAGGCCTGGTCGCTCGTCACGACCTGGCGACTGCCGTTTGGTGTGCCAGTTGCTCCCGAGCCCGGTAGCAACGCCACGTTCTGTTGAGAAAGAGTGCTGTCGTCGATGGCTTGCGGTGCAGCGCCGATGCTGATACGCAGGGCGTTGGCCATCTGGTTGTTCGCCCCGGCACTCTGGTTGACGCCCAGTACGCCGTTGCCATTACTGAAAGAGGTGCCGCCGATATTGGCCGTCGCATCCATCGACGGATTGGCGGGCGTGGTGATTTTCTGCCTGACGCTGGTGGTCGCGCCGACTTCGGTACCAATGGCGATCGCGCGGACGTTGGCCTGCTGCTGTTGATCACCTGCCGCCTGGTTGACGCTGAAGTTACCTCGGTATTGGGCACCGGAATCCAGGAGGGTGGCGTTGTTCACCGAGCTGACGCCCGAATCGGCCATCACGCTGGTGCTGCCGAGCAGGGCAAGTAGCAGGGCAGTTAACAGGGCAGGTAAAAGAAGGGAACGATCCATCTCATTGCCCCCCCGCCATTCTGCCCAGTGAGCCCAGGCCGGTGCTCATGGCGCGGTTGATTGTTCCGGAAATGGCGCCGCCACTGCCACCACCGTGTCCGACGGACATGCCAGGCAAACCGTTGGGGTTGGTGACGACATTCAGGCCTTGCATGCCGCCCGGGTTTTGCCCGAAGTTGTTATGAGGGGTCGTTCCGGTGGTTACCCCGGCGATATCGGCGTCGCTGAGTTCGCCGGTGACGCGGGCAGAAGGATTGGCACTGATGGTGGCCGGGTTCGGATCCCTGCCGCCACTGCGACCGATGAGCGTTGGGTGAACGGTACGATCAAGCACGATGACACCGTTGCCTTCGGCTTGAACGTTGAAACTGAGAACAGTGCCGGCAGCGCTCGCGATCAGCAGGAGGCACATCAAGCCTTTTTTTTTGAATATCTCCACGACATTCATTCCTTCATTTGTAAGCTGGCCCCGGTCAGCTGTGTAAGGCATAGAGCGAAAGCTGTGCCGCCTTTTGAATATCGAGTTGATTCAATGGCTTACAGACTTGGATCGGGAACCTTTTGTCGAGGGTGTACCAACGGTGAGACAAAACCCTGCGCAGGCAACCCGTAATTGCGGAGCAACCCCTCTGGAACAAGGGTTCTAGCGTTTTTGTAACAACGCCTTAACACATTGGTGAGCAAACGAGGCAGGGCGTTGAAATGGGTAGTTTCAGGCAGGGAGGTTGTTTCAGGATCGGACACTTTCCCCCCCACAGCAGGGGGAGGATGGGGAAAATGCCCCAAACGCCGGTCAGGCGTCGAGCAATCGGGTCACGGCATTCAGTGCCTGGAGTCGGCGTTGCGCCCAATCTCCGCGCAGTACTTGAACCGGTTGTGCGTGGCGCTCAAGCCACGTGAGGGTCTGCTCGAAAAAAGCCTGGCGCTCACTCAATCGGGGCTGGCAACGCTGGCCGTCATCCGTCCAGTCGACGTGTTCCGGCGACAGCAGCAAGTGCAAGTCGTAATGCCGGTCCAGTAATGCTTGCTCAATCCAGACGGGGCATTCGCCAAACAGGGTGTGACTCCAGAGGATGTTGCTCAGCAGGTGCGTGTCGAGGATGAGCAAAGGCGGTTGTTGCGCCCGCGCCTGGTCTTCCCATGCCAATTGACCGCGGGCGATGGGCGTGATGTCGGCCAGCGTGGTGTCCCGCGGATTCTGCTCAATGAACCAGCGCACATACTCGTCAACCAGAATCCCGCCGAAACGCTGTTGCAACTCCGCCGCCAGCCAGCTTTTACCGCTGGATTCGGGGCCTGTGAGGACCAGGACTTTCATGCGCGCAATGCCGGATCGGCGCGCCATTCGCGCCAGCCCTGTACGGCGATAACGGCGAACAGCCCATACAGGGTGGCGGTCAGGTACAGGTCCTTATAGATGAACAGCCCGACGAAAATCACATCCAGGGCGATCCACAACGGCCAGCACTGCACGCGTTTTTGCGCCATCCAGACTTGCGCCACCAGGCTGAACCCGGTCAGCGCCGCATCGAGCCAGGGTTGCGCGGCATCGGTCCAGTGGGCCATGGCCGCCCCCAGCAACAGACTGCCGACTGCGCCAATGGCAAGGCTCAACACCACGGATCGAGCGTCGAGCCGGCTGACTTCGCGGCCATGGGTCGTTTCACCCACCCGCGTCCACTGCCACCAGCCGTAAAGTTGCAAGGCGGCATAGACGATTTGCAGCAGCATGTCCGAATACAGCTTCACCTCAAAAAAGATCCAGCTGTATAGCAGCACCATGACCAGGCCGATGGGCCAGCACCAGGGGTTCTGTTTGACTGTCAGCCAGACGGCAATGACACCGAGGGCGGCGGCAAACAGTTCAAGCCCGGACATGGAGGTTCCTTGGGGAAAAATGAAGAAGGGGGCGGATTGTAACCGTCGATCGGACTTGTCTGATAGGATTTCGGCCCCGCACGGATAAACCCGACTCAGGGTGGTTTTTTCACAGGGTTTTTACGGTTCTGTGGTGATCATTGAGGCGCGGGGGATCAGCTACGCTGGTCGCATTGTAAGTTTTTGAAAAATACTAACGGGGCATGCCGGCGCGCATAGCCTTTTGGGGGATTGATGGATCTTTGGACCGCCTTTCAGGCATTGATTCTTGGGGTTGTAGAAGGGCTGACCGAGTTCCTGCCCATTTCCAGTACGGGCCACCAGATCATCGTGGCCGACTTGCTCGGCTTCGGCGGCGAGCGGGCGATGGCGTTCAACATCATCATTCAACTGGGTGCCATCCTGGCGGTGGTGTGGGAGTTTCGCCGCAAGATCTTCGACGTGGTCATCGGCCTGCCGACCCAGCCGGCTGCCCGGCGGTTTACCGCGAATCTGTTGATCGCATTCTTGCCGGCCGTGGTGTTGGGCGTCATTTTCGCCGACCTGATCCACGAGTACCTGTTCAATCCGATCACCGTGGCAACGGCACTGGTCATAGGCGGCATCATCATGCTGTGGGCCGAGCGCCGTCAGCATGAAGTGCACGCCGAAACCGTGGACGACATCACCTGGAAAGATGCCCTGAAAGTTGGCTTCGCCCAATGCCTGGCCATGATTCCGGGCACTTCGCGTTCGGGCTCGACGATCATCGGCGGGTTGCTGTTCGGCCTGTCGCGCAAGACCGCTACCGAGTTCTCGTTCTTCCTGGCGATGCCTACCATGGTCGGCGCGGCGGTGTACTCGGGTTATAAATACCGCCACCTGTTTGTCCCGGCGGATTTCCCGGTGTTCGCGATCGGCTTCGTCACCGCGTTCATCTTCGCGATGATTGCCGTCCGCGGGCTGCTCAAGTTCATCGCCAACCACAGCTATGCGGCGTTTGCCTGGTATCGCATCGTGTTCGGCCTGATCATCCTGGCGACCTGGCAATTCGGCTGGGTTGACTGGAGCGCGGCCAAGCCGTGAGTGACTCGCGCTCGCGCAATAACCCCGGACGCCAGTCCGGGGGACAGGTCCGTTATCCACGGCTGAAGTGGCTGGTGTTTGCCATCCTGTGCGCGTTGCCGCTGTCGGGTTCGGTGTCGTTCTGGCTGCATGGGGAGTCTCTGATTCCCCTGGCGGCCTACGGCATCGTCAGCGTCGTGACGTTTTTCCTGTACTGGAGCGACAAGCGCAAGGCGCGCGCCGAGCAATGGCGCACACCGGAGAATGTCCTGCATGCGCTGGAACTCGCCGGAGGCTGGCCCGGGGCGTTGTTGGCCCAGCAAGCGTTTCGACACAAAACGCGCAAGGTGTCGTTTCAGTTGGTGTTCTGGCTCATCGTGCTGCTGCACCAAGTGTTCTGGATCGATCACCTGTTCCTCGGCGCAAACCTGTTCGCCTTGTTCTGATAAAGAAGGCTTTATAACAGGAGTCCGACTTGAGTCCGCTTTGGCAGTCTGCTCACCACCAATTGATGGGAGCGCTGCAGCAAACCCTGTAGTTCTTCGCTACCGAGCGGGTAGGGCGTTTCCATGATGATCCACTGCGCGCGCGCCAGATAAGGCGCCGGATGAATCCCCGGGCGGTCGCAATGGCCGAGAAACAAGTCCTTGTCGACCTTGAAGGCCAGGGAATCACCCCGTAACCCCTGCAAGGCGAACATCTTGTTCCCGGCAATCGAAAACACCCGCACGCCTCCCCATTTATAGTCTTCCCGAGCGCCGGGCAGGGTCAGGCAATACTTCGCGACATCCTCTTCGCTCATCCGTCCAGCTTTCATAACAATCTTTCCCCACAGGCATTGAAGGATTCGACCAAATGGTCAATCCAGGCGCGTACCGCCGGCATCACTCCGCGTCGATGAGGATAGACCGCTTGCAGCCAGCCACCGGGCAACGACCAGTCGGGTAACAACTGTACCAGCGAGCCGTTTTCCAGTTCCTGCTCGCAATACATCATGGGCAGCATCGTAAAGCCCAGACCTGATAGGGTGCTGGCCTTGCGCACGATAAAGTCGTCGATGCCCAGCCGTGCCTCGAGCGCGAGTTCACAACTTTTACCCTTTTGATCCAGCATGCGGATGTGCACCATGCGGTCGGGTTCGAGGGCACCAAGTACCGGCAGGCTTTTCAGATCCTCGGGATGATTGATCTCGCGGCCAACGAGAAAAGCGGGGCTGGCGACCATCAGCATCTGCGCCTGGCGCAGGCGGCGGGTGACCAGCAGCGGGTCTTCGTCGCCCAGTTCCCGCACGCGCAGGGCCACGTCAATGCCTTCGTTTACCAAGTCGACCCGGCGGTTGAGCAGCATGACCTCCAGCTGGACTTGCGGAAACCGCTCCAGAAAGTCGCTGATCACCCCCGGCAATATTTCGTGGGCCAGCCCGACCGGGCAGGACACCCGCAAGCGTCCACGGGGCTCGCTGGACATGCTGGCCACGGCCTCGTCGGCCATTTCCGCCTCCAGCAGCATCGCCTGACAGTGCCTGAGGTAGCGTTCACCCACGGCAGTCAGTTTCAGCTGTCGGGTGGTGCGTTGCAGTAATCGTGCGCCAAGGCGTTCTTCCAGTTCGGCGATGCGACGTGACAGTCGGGACTTGGGGATGCCCAGCAAACGCCCGGCTGCCGCGAATCCCCCGGCTTCCACGACTTTGGCGAAGTAATACAGGTCGTTGAGGTCTTGCATGATGTGAATCCGATTGTTCTATCTGTGAGACGAACTATCGCATTGTTGCCGTCTAATCAGCTATTGGTTTCGTCTGTAGGATTAGTCCCATCAGATCGCCCTTGTGGGCGATCCTCACCTGGAGATCCCACATGAAACTGCTGCATATCGATTCGAGCATCCTGGGCGACAACTCGGCTTCCCGTCAGTTGAGCGGTGAAGTCGTCAAGGCCTGGCAAGCCGCCGAGTCAACCGCCGTGGTGACCTACCGTGACCTGGCCGCCGACGCGATCAGCCACTTCTCGGCCAACACCCTGGTTGCCGCCGGCACCACTGCTGAACTGCGCGACGCCGCACAACAGCACGAAGCCGAACTGAGTGCCTCGACCCTGGCCGAATTCCTCGCCGCCGATGCCGTGGTGATTGCCGCACCGATGTACAACTTCACCATCCCGACTCAGTTGAAGGCCTGGATCGACCGTATCGCCGTTGCCGGTCAGACCTTCCGCTACACCGAAGCGGGCCCTGAAGGCCTGTGCGGCGGCAAGAAAGTGGTGATCGTCTCGACGTCTGGCGGTATGCACGCCGGTCAGGCAACCGGTGTTGCCCACGAAGAATACTTGAAGTTGCTGTTCGGTTTCATCGGCGTCACCGACATCGAAATCGTCCGCGCCGAAGGCCTGGCTTACGGTGACGACGTGCGCAACAAAGCCATGAGCGCTGCCCACGCGCAAATCAGCGAGCAGTTGTTCGCCGCCGCGTAAGGCTTGCGTAAAAGTAAGCAACCGTTCAGGTAATGCCCCAAAAAACTCTGTATTCTGGTTACGCAAGTACCAGCTACGGAGTTTTTTGTTTCTGGTCGTTTCAGATTGTGGCCCGACTTATGCTTTCCAGGGTCTACGTCTCAAGTCCGGTAACAAGGTGGGGCATCCCATGGTGCGTCTTTGTGCAACTTTACTGATTTGCCTGCTCAGCAGCCTGAATACAGTGCACGCCGCGCCTGCGCCGCATCCTCACTGGAGCGTCGGCTTCCATGAGATGACCTTTCTCGATCCGCTGGACCTGCAGCCGATGCGCGCCATCGCCTTCTATCCTTCCAGTGACTGGGAGCACACCAGCAAACTCGAGGGTTACACCGTCGAAGCCGGGGAGGACACCAAGGTCGCCATTGGCCGCTTCCCCATGCTGATGCTGTCCCACGGGAACACCGGCACGCCACTGGCGTTGCACGACCTCGCCACCTCTCTGGCACGCAAGGGCTTTGTCGTGGTGGCAGTGATCCACCCGGGTGACAACTCCAGGGACCACAGCCGCCTCGGTACTTTGAGTAACCTGTATGGTCGACCGATCCAGATTTCCGAAGCCATAACCGCGACTTTGGGCGACCGCATGCTGTCGCCTTTCGTCAATGCCAATCAGGTGGGGGTCATTGGCTATTCGGCCGGTGGCGAGACCGCATTGATTCTGTCCGGCGCGACACCGGACCTGGATCGCCTGCGCCGTTATTGCCAGGAGCGTCCGGATGACCGCGATGCCTGCAACACCCAGGGCGAACTGATTGTCGACCGCGACGACCTGCAACCGGTGGCCGATCCGCGTGTCCATGCCTTGATGCTGATGGCGCCGCTGAGCCTGAAGTTCGGCCGTCACACCTTGGCCGATGTGCATGTGCCGGTGCTGCTTTACAGCGGCGATGGCGACAAACTGGTGGCGGTCGACAAGAACGCCGCAGCCCTGGCGCGCAAACTGCCGACAGCGCCGGACTTCAAGTTACTGGCCGGGGCAGGGCACTTCGTATTCATGGCGCCGTGCAATGACGAGCAGATTGCGATCATGCCCGCATTGTGCACCGATGCCGATGGTGTCGATCGGCAAGACATTCACCGCAATTTGATCTCTGAAGCCGGAAGTTTCTTCTCGCGTACTTTGGGCAGGGCGACCCGCGCCGGGATGCAGACCGCCGATCAGTAATGCGCCAGATATCCTGTGGGAGCGGGCTTGCTCGCGAAGGCGGTGGCACCTGCGCCACATTAGTTACCGTCAGACCGCTATCGCGAGCAAGCTCGCTCCTACACCATTGCGCGGCGCTTGAGCAGCAACGTCAGGCCCAAACCTGTCACCGACAACAACGCCGCACAGAAGAAAATCCACCCGTAACCCAGGTTCAACGCCACTGCACCCATCAACGGGCCGGCGATTGCCAGCGCCAGGTCGAAAAACACCGCATAAGCACTCAAGCCCGCGCCCCGGCTGGAGTTAGGCACCTGTTTAATGGCTTCGACACCCAGCGCCGGGTACACCAGGGACAGACCGAACCCGGTCAGGCCGGCGCCAATGAGCGCATACCCGGTCGAAGGAGCCAGCCACAGCAACACCAGGCCAACCGTCTCGATGCACATGCAGGCAATGGCCGAGGTGAACCCGCCGAAACGGCTGATGGCGGAAATGAACAGTAGCCGCGATAGAATGAAACACACGCCAAACACGGTCAGGCAGTAGGCCGCGCCGGTCCAGCCGCGATTGACGTAATACAGGGTGATAAAGGTCGTCAGCGTGCCGTAGCCAATGGATGCCAGGCTCAGGCTCGCGCCAAACGGCGCAATGCGCCCGAATACCGCCCAGAACGGCAGGCGCTCACCGCGTACCACGGGTACCGAGGGCTTGTTGCGAATCAGCATCAGTGCGGCCAGGGCCAGCAGCGACAGGACGATGCCCAGGCTGGCGAAGCCGAGTTGTTGCACCATCACCACGCCCAGCGGCGCACCAATGGCAATCGCCCCATAAGAGGCGATGCCGTTCCAGGATATCGAGCGCGCAGTGTGCTCGGCGCCAACCTGGCCCATGCACCAACTGATGGTGCCGACGCCGATCAAGCCTTGGGCAATCCCCAGCAGCAAGCGCCCTGCGATCAAAATCAGCAGGCTGAGCAAGGGAATGTCTTGCAACAGGGTCGAGAGCAAGGTCAGCACGCCACTGAGCACAATTCCCGACAGGCCATAGATGATTGCGCGCTTGGTGCCGACGCTGTCCGACATCCGCCCGGCCATGGGCCGGCTGAGCAGGGTGGCGAGGTATTGCGAGCCGATGGTCAGCCCGGCCACGACGGCGCTGAACCCGAGCTGTTCGTGGACATAACCCGGCAACACCGCAATCGGCAAACCGATGCAGAGGAAGGCAATGAAGGTGTAGAAAACGATAGAGACGATCTGCAAGGTGATCGCCATGGAGCTTTGCGGGGCAGCTTGCGGCGCAGACATGAGGGCTCGTTCGCGGGCGGCGGTGGGAGAACTGCATCATGGCGCGGCGTTGGGATAAAAGGAAGCAGGCTAACGATATTTCAGGGGCAACCCGACTGTAGGAGCAGCCGGTCGACGCTCGATCGCTCGCGAAAAACGTCTGGATAACGCGTTCATTCAGGTTGCACGCGTTATCGTTGTCGTCCATCGCGAGCGAGCTCGCTCCTACAAGTGCAGCGAGGTTGTTTTAGAACACCACACCCTGGCTACGCAGGTAGTCGTCGTAGGTGCCACTGAAGTCGGTCACGCCGTTCGGGCTCAACTCGATGATGCGGGTGGCCAGGGACGATACGAACTCACGGTCGTGGCTGACGAAGATCAGCGTGCCCGGATAGTTTTCCAGCGCCAGGTTCAGCGCTTCGATCGATTCCATGTCCAGGTGGTTGGTCGGTTCGTCCATCACCAGTACGTTCGGCTTTTGCAGGATCAGCTTGCCGAACAGCATGCGGCCTTGCTCACCACCGGAGATGACCTTGACCGACTTGAGGATCTCGTCGTTGGAGAACAGCATGCGGCCCAGGGTGCCGCGAATGACCTGCTCGCCCTGAGTCCACTGGCCCATCCAGTCGAACAGGCTGACGTCGTCTTCGAAGTCATGGGCGTGGTCCTGGGCGTAGTAGCCCAGCTCCGCGCTTTCGGTCCATTTCACGGAACCGGCGTCCGGGGTCAGCTCACCCATCAAGGTGCGCAGCAGGGTGGTCTTGCCGATACCGTTCGGGCCGATGATCGCTACGCGCTCGCCGGCTTCGACGGTGAAGCTGAAGTTCTTGAACAGGGTCTTGCCGTCGAAGCCCTTGGACATCTGCTCGATGGTCACGGCCTGGCGGTGCAACTTCTTGGTCTGTTCGAAACGGATGAACGGGCTCACGCGGCTCGATGGCTTGACCTCGGCCAGCTGGATCTTGTCGATCTGCTTGGCACGGGAAGTGGCCTGCTTGGCTTTCGAGGCGTTGGCCGAGAAGCGGCTGACGAACGTTTGCAGTTCCGAGATCTGGGCTTTCTTCTTGGCGTTGTCCGACAGCAATTGCTCACGGGACTGAGTCGCCGCGGTCATGTACTCGTCGTAGTTGCCCGGGAACAGACGCAACTCGCCGTAGTCCAGGTCAGCCATGTGAGTGCAGACGCTGTTGAGGAAGTGACGGTCGTGGGAAATGATGATCATGGTGCTGTTACGCGCCTTGAGGATCGTTTCCAGCCAGCGGATGGTGTTGATGTCCAGGTGGTTGGTCGGTTCGTCGAGCAACAGCACTTCCGGATCGGAGAACAGTGCCTGAGCCAGCAACACCCGCAGTTTCCAGCCCGGAGCCACTTCGGACATCGGACCGAAATGCTGCTCCAGGGGAATACCCAGGCCCAGCAGCAGTTCACCGGCGCGGGATTCGGCGGTGTAGCCGTCCATTTCGGCGAATTCGGTTTCCAGCTCGGCCACGGCCATGCCGTCTTCTTCGCTCATTTCCGGCAGCGAATAGATGCGGTCGCGCTCGGCCTTGACCTTCCACAGTTCTTCGTGACCCATGATCACGGTGTCGATCACGGTGAATTCTTCGTAGGCGAACTGGTCCTGGCGCAATTTACCCAGGCGCACGTTCGGCTCCAGCATGACCTGACCGCCGGACGGCTCGAGGTCGTTGCCGAGAATCTTCATGAAGGTCGACTTGCCGCAACCGTTGGCGCCGATCAGGCCGTAACGGTTGCCACCGTTGAACTTGACCGAAACGTTTTCGAAGAGCGGCTTGGCGCCGAACTGCATCGTGATGTTAGCTGTGGAGATCAATTACCTTACCTATCAATGGGTTAGAGCTGGTCTTTTTTGCCTGATACCGATTTGATACCAATCTGGAGCTTTTCCAGCTCCGCCCAGTCTGAGCTTGAGTTGAGCCAACGCGCATACGTCGTCAGCAACATTTGGACACTGTGGCCAAGCTGCTGAGCGATGAATGCGGGGTTCATGTTGGACATTAAGCATATTGTCGCATAAGTATGACGGCAGTTGTACGGCGGTCGATAAGGCATCGTCAGCGCTTTGAGTGCCGGACCCCACTGTTTGTGCAGATCGGAGGTCTGTTTGATGTACTCGCTGTTCTTCGACGGCGGAAACACGTAGGGCGTGGTCTTGACCTTGCCAATGCCTTTGGCACGGCGCTCGGCGTACTGGCGGGCAAACTCCAGCGCGTGCAGCGCTCGCTCGTTCAGCAGCACGAACCGATCCTTTCCGGTTTTGGTGCGCTCTTC
Source organism: Pseudomonas sp. A-R-19 (assembly GCF_019956575.1). Lineage (NCBI taxonomy): Bacteria > Pseudomonadati > Pseudomonadota > Gammaproteobacteria > Pseudomonadales > Pseudomonadaceae > Pseudomonas > Pseudomonas sp. A-R-19. Next base: position 1,599 of record NZ_JAHBDR010000057.1, on the reverse strand, counting down.
TACAACACCCAACGCCACTGTGCGGCAGACATGAACCTGGCGTTTCACTTGGTCAATGGCATCCCAGCGGAGCGCGGCGACTTCAGACAGGCGAAGCCCGGTGAAGAACGCGAACTCAAAGAATGCGGCGTAAATTCCACTGGGCCAATGTTGTGTCTGGTACAGGTGATCGATGATTCGGTTGGCTTCGTCCAGGGAAAACGGGTTGATCTCCTTGCGCCCCCGTTTTGGGAGATCGATCATCTTGGCCGGATTTTTCTTGATCAGCTCTTCAGCAACTGCCGCCTCAAGGATTGTCGAGAGTTTGACCAGCGCATTGCGTCGCACACCTGGGGACGTCCACTCCGTAGCCGCAATGATGCGGCGAAGGAGCGTGGTGGTGATCAGGTCGATGCGTACCAAGGCAAGTGGTGGAATCCAGTAGAGATTGAGTGCGCCCTTGTAGTTGTTGCGAGTACCTTCAGCGATGACCCGACCATCAAGCCATAGCTGTGCGTACTCGTGGAAGTTTGGAATGCCACCGAGTGGGGTAGTCGATCCGGGGAACAGCTCGGCGTACTTGGCGTCATCCAAGAGGCCGAGCTTGATCAGGTTGTCTACTTGATCGCGTAATTGGGATGCAGCTTTAATGCCTTTCTGCGTCGTGGGGAAGGGGAGTGTTTCGCTTCGGCGGGTACCGTTCCAAGTAAAACGAATCCTGAGGGATTTGCGGAAGAGTTCAACTCCATTGGGCAAATCCATTGTGCTTCTTCCCATTCGTAATACCTTTTTCTGCTGTACATGATGCGGTTGCCGAGCTTGTTCCAGACGCCTTCGGGTATCTGTTTGCGGGCACGCCGAGTTGCGAGTGCTCTGAATGAAATGCCCAGGATGTGAGCCATGACTTCTTCCGATACCTTGTCTACTTCGGGGTGGGGCAGCGTCCCCGGTTCGATATTGGCCATCACTGATTCTCCTTCGCGCGCCGTGCGATGCCTTCAGCCTGGCGCTGCTTGCTGCATTGTTCGTGGTTGCCATGCGCGCGCGATTTATCGCACTTGTCGCAGATGATGTTGCATTCAGGGCTGGCGTGCAGGTGAGCGACTGGGCGGTTACGGGTCGACTTGCGCGGGCAGACCTCGTACACGTCAGTAATGTAGTGCTCGGCACTTGGGTGGTTGCGTTTGTGCATGCTGATGGCTTTAGGGTTGTGATTGATCGCAATGTCGACCGCCTTACCCGTTGCCATTTCTTGGCCCATGGTCGCGCCTCCGCCTCCAGCGAATAGGTCGACGCGGATCTCGCCGGCAAGGTCTAGGCCGAACTGAGTAATGCAAGCGGTAACGATCGGGGTGGGGTTGAAGGAGGTCATACCGCACCCCTGTGGACGGCAGTCGCAAAGCTGGGCAAGCTCGGCAAAATCCCCATGGCAGGAGGCCATGGTCTGATATGAGGCTTAATACTTTGTCGAATTTGAAAGTTGTGAGCGTATGTGTTGCCGCTGACCGAAAACTGACCCAGTAAAGGCTGTTCTGCCGACTGAAAACTGACCCAGGTGTTCAACTGCTTCTGCTCAATTTTTGAGCAGGAGAACACAGGGTGATCAGCATGGAAATGATG
>NZ_JAHBDR010000056.1:0-72357 GCF_019956575.1 Pseudomonas sp. A-R-19 | reverse complement strand
CTGATCAAGTGGACACAGGCACCGCCCGGATTGACGAAGGCGGCAATCACATCGACGTCCCCGGTCCCGCCTTCCATGCTCTGCTGATCCTGAACCCGGCGCAGCAGCGCAATCTGATCGCGCAACTCGGCCGCTCGTTCGAACTCGAGATTGATCGCAGCCTCTTCCATCCCGGCGGACAACTCGTCTGTCAGCGCGTTGCTGCGCCCCTCAAGAAACATCACCGAGTGGCGCACATCTTCGGCATACACCTGGGGTTCCACCAGCCCGACGCAGGGCGCCTTGCAGCGCTTGATCTGGTATTGCAGGCAAGGACGGGTGCGGTTCTTGTAATAACTGTCTTCGCATTGCCGAACGAAAAACGTCTTTTGCAGCAGGCTCAGGCTTTCGCGAATCGCACCGGCGCTCGGGTAAGGCCCGAAATATTTGCCCTTGGCCTTTTTCGCGCCACGATGAATGCTCAGGCGCGGAAACTCTCCGTCGGAGAGAAAGACGTAGGGGTAGGATTTATCGTCGCGCAGCAGGATGTTATAGGGCGGGCGCCATTCCTTGATCAGCGTCTGCTCAAGCAACAAGGCTTCGGTTTCGTTGGCCGTGATCGTCGTTTCGACCTGGGCGATACGCGCTACCAGGGCAGCGGTCTTGGGTGCCAGCCCGGTCTTGCGAAAGTAACTCGACAGGCGATTCTTGAGATTTTTCGCCTTGCCGACGTAAAGCAGGCGCGCTTCGCTGTCGAACATGCGGTACACGCCGGGGCGCCCGCTAACGGTCGACAGAAAGGCGCCCGGATCAAAGGTTTCGGTCATTTTCAGAGGCTGGCGTCGACCATGCCATGACGAACCGCCAACAGCGTCAACTCGACATCACTGCTGATCGAAAGCTTTTCGAAGATGCGGTAACGGTAGGTGTTCACGGTTTTTGGGGACAGGCACAATTTGTCGGAAATGATCTGTACTTTCTGGCAGCCGACAATCATCAGCGCGATCTGGATTTCCCGCTCAGACAAGGCATCGAAAGGCGAATCGTTGGTGGGCTGGAAGGACTTGATCGCCAGCTGCTGGGCAATCTGCGGGCTGATGTAGCGTTGCCCGGCGAACACCAGGCGAATGGCCTGGACCATTTCCGGCAAACCTGCCCCCTTGGTCAGGTAACCCGCCGCCCCGGCCTGCAACAGCCGTGTAGGAAACGGATCCTCCTCACACACGGTCACCGCGACGACCTTGATATCCGGATGACTGCGCAATAATTTGCGAGTGGCTTCAAGACCGCCGATGCCCGGCATCTTGACGTCCATCAACACCACATCGGGTTTCAGCTCACGCGCCTTGAGCAGGGATTCCTCACCCGACTCGGCCTGGCCGACTACTTGCAGGCCATCGATGTCAGCCAGCATTCGTGTAATGCCTGTACGAACGAGATCATGGTCATCGACTACTAGCACCCTAATCAAGCAGACACCTCGCGATATGGTCTTATTGGGTTGCCAGACACCTTAGCAAAAAGCATCTGGCAGACCTAGCGGAAAGCATCAGATTAAAAGTTTCAATTCATCTTGAAAGGCTTGTCGCAAGCGTGTTGTAGCAATCCGGGCCGGGGATATCCAGCTGCATCCTCAGGAAACATTCGTCCTTGCCCGCCACCTTGAATCCCTTGCGCTCGTACAACACTTGCGCCGGGTTGTTTTCAAAAACCGTCAGGCGCAACGCCGGGCGCCGCTCCTGGCGCGCCAGAGCCAGCACCTGATCGATCGCCCAGGATCCGGTACCCTGCCCACGAAACGCTTCGACGATATGCAACTCGCGTATGTACAAGGCCCTGGCATCACGGCTCAGGCTGGCATACCCCAGGATATGGTCGTCCCATGTGATCACCCGGTTGTCTCGCCCGGCCCAGGCCACGTCAAACGCTTCGTCCTGCCATGGCAGATCATGCTCAATGTAGTAACGCAGCATGCCTCTACAGGTCAGTTCGCGGGCGAAATCCAGGTCATCAGGCGTTGCCGGACGCCATTGGCGCTCCATCATTCCAGCTCCACTGCCAATACCTTCCCGGTCCAGCCCGCACAATCACGCCGGGCAACGACCATCTGGTTGCCGGTACCGACGGCGGCTGCAACCAGCGAACCGTCCGGGGCCCACACCGCACTACGCCCTGCCGACTCCCAGCCACCCGTTACACCGCCATGGTTGGCCATCAACACCATCATTGAATCGCCAGCGGCGTAGCCCTGTAACAACGCGGTATCCGGGTCGTAGCCTTTTGCCGTGATCAGCACGCCAGCGGCATATACGCCGGCACCGTTCAGTGCAGCGTTAGCCGCATGATCGGCATGGGTGAAATCTGCGCACACAGCCAACGCAATCGTGTCGGTGCCGATGGTCAGAGGCTCGCCCCCCGTTCCCGGCGCAAACGCCTCCTCCTCCCCCGGATGCAGATACTGCTTGCTGTAGACCCCGAGAGAACCATCGGCACCCAGTATCAGCGCGCCAATCAGCACAGGCGAGGTGTCCGTCAGCCGAATCGGCATGCCGACGACAGCCGTCACCCCGGCTTCCCGGGCAACATCACGCAGCGGTTGCAGGACAGCGGCGTCCGGAGCAATCGCCAGCTGCGCCGCGAGCCCCCGTTCGTAGCCGGTCAGCGATAACTCCGGGAACACCAGCAATTGCACGCCCTGATCCGCAGCCACCTGAATGAAACGTTGATGTCTGGCGATATTGCCGGCGAGATCTCCAGGGATGGAAATCGATTGCGCAGCGGCGAGGGTCAGAGCCGTCATGGTAGGTCCTTGTGCCGAGGTGTTTTGTTGAGGCGCAGTGTGTGTCACAACCTTCGGGGCACTCAAGCGATAGAAAGCGTTGTCGTTGGCCAATAGCATTTTCTGATTGAATCTGCGCACCGGCCTCTAGTAAGCTCGGTCCATCCATCGGAGACAGACTATGTTCAACACCCTCTTACAGCTTCGTACCGCCAGCGCCCTGCGCTCGGTTGCGGCTGCCCGGGTGAATGACGGTTGTGCTCCGGTCAGCTTTTATTTTGGGTATTGGTTTAGCCACTGGCGCGCCTGATACCCACACGGCGCCCACTTTTAACGGGTCGCCACCAGAGAATTCTCAACCCCCGGTCGGCCTCCCGACCGGGGGTTTTGTTTTTTCAGCCCCAACCTTTTTAGCGACACACCAGACATCCAGAGGATCAAGAACATGAACTACGCCACTTATTACCGTTACGACAGTTTTACCGCCTGGCGATTTACCAGCCTCCGCTCGGGACAGCCTGCCGCCTCCGATCGGTCACCCACAGGTGGCAAGCACACACACGCAGCCAATTTGGCCAATTGTCGAACACCCCAGTAGGGCCGAGCGCGCGGGCATGAACCCGCCACCAGCCCAGGAAGCCTTGAATATGAACTCGTCCGTCTCTGCACTGCCGCTGTCCACCTTGAGCCCTGCCAATGAAGCGCTGACCCTGCGCCTGCCCAGCTCATTGCAGCTCAAGCAGCAATTGCCACTCAGCAACACCCTGACCCAGCAAGTCACCGCCCACCGCCAAGCGGTTCGCGCGATCCTCAACGGTGAAGATTCCCGTCTGCTGGTCATCGTCGGCCCGTGCTCGATACACGACCCGAAATCAGCCCTCGAATACGCCGGCAACCTTGCCCGCCTCGCCGCCGAAGTCAGCGACGAAATGCTCCTGGTGATGCGCGCCTACGTCGAAAAACCCCGCACCACGGTTGGCTGGAAAGGCCTGGCCTACGACCCGCACCTGGATGGCAGCGATGACATGGCCGCCGGTCTGACGCTGTCCCGCGAGCTGATGCGCGAAATGCTCCGCCTGGGCCTGCCCGTCGCCACTGAACTGCTGCAACCGATGGCGGCCGGCTATTTCGATGATCTGTTGAGCTGGGTGGCCATTGGCGCCCGGACCACGGAGTCGCAGATCCATCGCGAAATGGCCAGCGGCCTGGGCATGCCTGTAGGGTTCAAGAACGGGACTGACGGTGGTGTCACTGTCGCCAGCGATGCCATGCGTTCCGCCGCCCACCCCCATCGTCATTTCGGTGTCGATAGCCAGGGACATCCGGCGATCATTCAAACACCGGGCAATGCGGACACTCACCTGGTATTGCGCGGCGGCCATCAGGGGCCGAACTACGACAGCGCCAGCGTCGCCCAAGTGAACAGTGACCTGGCCAGGCTCAGGATTCCGGCTCGAATCATGGTCGATTGCAGTCACGCCAACAGCGGCAAAAACCCGTTGCGCCAGCCGGCGGTGTTCAACGACGTACTTGAACAACGCCTGCAAGGTGATCGTTCGCTGATTGGCATGATGATCGAGAGCCACTTGTTCGAGGGCTGCCAGCCGTTGAGTTCGTCATTGCAATACGGCGTATCAGTGACCGACGGCTGCCTCGGCTGGGCCGGGACAGAACAACTGTTGCTTGAAGCGGCAGACCGGCTGCGAGCGCAAGACAACGCCCGATAGCCGGCATTATCCGTCCGCCCTCCGGCCTTCATGGGAAGTCTGGAGGGCAAAAGGAAATCAGAGCCCCATCATGGACTGCACCTGAACCAGTGTCGCCGCGGATTGCTGGCGGGAACCGTCACAGCGCTCGACTGAATAGGAAACACGGATCGCGCAATCCCGATGCTCCCTCCAGAACCGGTAGGGAACGATGAACACCAACGGCTCTCCCGCACTGTCTCTGGTTACTTCACGCTCATCAAGGTGATTGAATTTTTCCCCGTCGCATCTCAGGCAGATCAGCTCGCCTTTATCAGCCCTGGGGTTTTCGATGACGACGGTCACGCCATCCTGCGCATCGTGCAGATCCACCCAACCTTCATCGGCTTCCAGCACAATGGGTGGCAGCAGTGGCCCCCGTTCCAGCCTGCCAATCATCAGTGCCGTTACTTCCGAGTAACGAGGGTTATGCCCTGTTTGCTTGACGCAATAATCGACGGAAACGCACGAGCCCAGGTTGGGCGCAATGCACTCCGGGTCGACCCAAAACGACAGTTCCTCCCCCACGGCAAAGGACTCGACCTTGAGTGCATCACTGAAACTGCCTTCGATCGAAACACCAGCCCAGGTCAGCATCACCCAGTCGCCCGCCGACATGCGCGCATAGGGCTTGATCGTAACGATCACCCCTTCTTTCACCCGATCCGGATCAAGCGTTCTACCCACCGCATCGTTTACCGTCGCCGGCAACAGGTCGGCTTGCACATCACCGACACTCAGTTGCAAACGATGGGAGTGCATGGGCCCGGCGCAAAGGGTGCTCATGAGTGAGTAACTGATTTCGAGTGAACCACCGTCGAGCGCCGCGATATGTGCGCTACCCACGGCAAAGATCACGTCCTCGCCGACCCGGTCCTCACTGACAAAGCGCGCCACCTGATGATTGCAGGCTCGACCTTCGGCATCCAGACCCACCCAATTCAATAGCAATTTGTCGCCGCAGGTCATGCCTGGATAAGGCTGCACCCTGATCACGGCCTTTTTGTCGGAGGGGTTCAGAACGCCGTTTTCCGCCTGCTCAAGCAAGGGAGCGGCGAGTGGTTGCTGCACGAGATTCAAGGTGTCGGGTTCATAAACAGTCATTCATTCGCTCCAGTCCCTGGAATAAACGCCGAACGGGTGGCCGGCTTTGGATGAAGCCTATTTAACCCCGCGGCAAACGGCCGTGATGTCGGCCTCTCACTCCGGCTCGCTGGGAAAATCGATACATACGAAGTAGGTTTTTGATCAACTGCAAGCAGATCGCCTGGAAAATCCTCAAACTATTCCGACTAAAACCTCAGTCGCTTTTGAGCATTCACACTTGCTCTATTCCGCTTTCCGCAAGGTTCGACGGACTTTTCATACATCGCGTCAACCTCAAGTGCCTTAGAGTGAAACGCCATGCAGTCCCAACGAACTACTGTGCGAAGGTATCAATATGCAAAGGAATGCAAGCACTTGTAATCCAATACTGCTGGTCCACGGCCTTTTCGGCTTCGAAAAGATCGGCAAATTCGAGCTCTTTCATGACATCCGGCAGGCGCTGAGGAACGCCGGAGCAAGGGTGTTCGTCCCTCACCTGGCGGGCAGCCATGGCAACGAGGTGCGCGGTGACCTATTGCTCTCACAGATCAAGCGGGTGCTGGAAGGTACCGGTGCACGCAAAGTCAACCTCATCGGCCATGGCCAGGGCGCACTGAGCGCACGTTATGCAGCAGCGATTGCGCCACACCATGTGGCGTCGGTCACCTCCGTCAGCGGGCCGAACCATGGCTCGGAACTGGCCGATTTCCTGCGCAAGGCATTGACACCGGGCAGTCTGCCGGAACATGTGGCCGAGACCGCAATGACCCTGTTCGCCGACTTCCTCGCGACATTGAGCGACAATCAATACCAACCGAAGAACGCCATTGCGGCCCTCAACGCGCTGACCACCGAAGGCGTAGGCGCATTCAACGACAAATACCCGCAAGGGTTGCCCACCACCTGGGGTGGCAAAGGGTGCGAACGGGTTAACGGTGTTCGTTACTATTCGTGGAGCGGCGTGCTGCCGTCGAATGTTCTCGAAGAAGGGTTCAATGCGCTCGATCCACTCCACGCCTACTGTCGGGCTCTTTCCAGCTATTTCGTCACCGAAGGCGAGCAGAACGACGGGGTGGTCGGTCGCTTCAGCTCTCATCTGGGAACGGTTATCCGTTCCGACTATGCGCTGGATCATCTGGACACCATTGGCCAACCCGCCGGCCAGTTGTGTGCAGGTGTGGACCCGATTGAACTGTATGTCCAGCATGCCGAGCGCCTGAAAGACGCCGGCCTTTGAGGCGCCACCTGCCGTAGCTCCCGCGTGGAACGGAACTTTGAGGAGAAATAGCTCACTGAATCCGGTAGGCTCAGCACTTTACTGAATATTGAAAGGAGTATTTTCCCATGGCCAAAGCCACCGCCCGTCACATCCTTGTTGCTTCCGAAGCCAAGTGCAACGAACTCAAGGCCCAAATCGAGGCTGGCGCCGATTTCGCCGAAGTTGCCAAGGCAAACTCCACCTGCCCTTCCAGCCGCCAGGGCGGTGACCTGGGTTCGTTCGGTCCGGGCCAGATGGTCAAGGAGTTCGACACCGTGGTCTTCAGCGCACCCATCAACGTGGTCCAGGGCCCGGTCAAGACCCAGTTCGGTTACCACCTGCTGGAAGTGACCAGCCGTCAGGACTGATCGACGCTTGAGCTACTCTCACAACGGCCCGCCTTTTGGTGGGCCGTTGTGTTTGTGACGCGTAATTCGGCTGGCGAGGGACGCGCCGCTAGCGTACAAATTGTCGTTAACGACCACCCGGCTCTAAGGCTGACAATGCGACTGGCTTTCTCTACCTTGTTGTTCACTGCCGTGGCCCTGCTGATGGGTACCGCCGGTGTGAATGCTGAACCGCGGCATGCATTGACCGTTTACGGCGAACCGGCAAAGTACCCGGCCGGCTTCAGTCATTTTGCCTACACCAACCCGCAGGCCCCCAAGGGCGGCACGATGCGGCGTTCGGCAATCGAAATCGGTCAGTTCGACCATGTCTTGCCTTACATCGACAAAGGCATCGGCGTCACCCAGATCGACGGACTGCTCTATTCACCACTGGCCCAGCGCTCGCTGGACGAGCCGTACACCGTGTACGGTCTGGTGGCAGAGAAAATGGAGCGCTCCGAGGACGGCCTGTCCCTGCGTTTCCACCTCAACCCCAAGGCGCGTTTTGCCGATGGCAAACCGATTACCGCGCAAGACGTGCGCTACACCTTCGACCTGCTGATGACCCAGGGCAGCCTGCGCTACCGCACGCAGTTCGCCGACGTCAAGGACGTCGAGGTGGAATCGCCGCTGACCGTGCGCTTTGATTTCAGGAACAACGAAAATCGCACCCTGGCGCTGGATATCGCAACCTTGCCAGTGTTTCCCGAACACTGGTGGAAGAGCCGCGATTTCGCTGGTGGCGGCGGCTATGAAGCGCCGCTGGGCAGTGGCCCCTATAAAGTCGGCAAGATCGATTCGGGGCGCAGCATCACGTTCGAGCGCAACCCCGACTGGTGGGGCAAGGACCTGCCGGTCAGCCGTGGCCTGTACAACTTCGACCATTTCAGCATCGAGTACTTCGGCGATACCGACGTGGCGCGCCAGGTATTGCGCGGTGGCGCCTATGACTACAATCGCGAATTTTCCGCCACTGGCTACTCCATCGGCTACGACAGCCCGGCCCTGAGCGACGGTCGCCTGCAAAAGGCCCACCTTGCCACCGAGGCACCGCAGCCGGCCCAGGGCTTTGTGTTCAATCTGCAAAAGCCCATGTTCCAGGACCGTCGCGTGCGCCAGGCGCTGGTGATGCTGTGGGACTTCGAGTGGAGCAACCGGCAGATGATGCGTGACATGTACATCCGCCAGCAGAGCTTTTTCTCCAATACCGATCTGGCGGCCCGGCAACTGCCGGATGCGGGGGAGCGGGCGATTCTCGAACCCTTGCGCGGGCAGATCCCCGACGAAGTCTTCACCCAGGTGTTCGAAGCGCCGAAGACCGATGGCAGCGGCGTGATCCGCGACAAGCAGCTGCAAGCCCTGGACTTGCTCGAACAAGCCGGCTGGAAACCCGATGGCGATCAACTGGTCAATGCCGACGGCGAGCCGCTGAGCTTCACCTTCCTGGTCAGTCAAAATGGCATGGACCGTCTGCTGCTGCCCTATAAACGCACGTTGAAACAGATCGGCATCGACCTCAACATCCGCCGCATCGACTCGTCCCAGTACGTCAACCGCCTGATGAGCCGCGACTACGACATGATCGTCACCGGCTACCCGGTCACCACTTCTCCTGGGAACGAACTGCTCAATTACTTCGGTTCGGCGGCGGCCACCGACCCAGGCTCCAACAACTACATGGTGTTGAAAAACCCGGCGGTGGACACCCTGATCACCGGGCTGATCCGCGCCACGACCCAGGCCGACATGCTGCATTACGCCCACGCCCTGGACCGGGTGCTGCAATGGAATTACTACTGGATTCCCAACTATTACCCGCCGGGCACCTCGACGGTGTGGTGGAACCGCTTTGGCATCCCGAACGTGCAGGCAAGCAATGACGAAGCCATCGAGAGCTGGTGGGAGATGAGCACCACGCCATTGACCAACCAACAGATGACGGCCGAGCGTATCAGCCGTGGCAAACCCGGAGGGCCGCACTGATGTGGGCTTACATACTGCGACGCCTGCTGCTGATCATTCCGACCCTGGTGATCATTCTCCTGGTCAACTTTGTCATCGTCCAGGCCGCGCCGGGCGGACCGGTCGAACAGGCCATCGCGCACCTGCAAGGCATTGGCGGCGCCAGGGTGGGCGGCGGCTCCAGCGAAGCCGTGAGTGGCAAGTCCCGGGCCAGTCGCGGGCTCGATCCACAGCTGATCAAGGACATTGAAAAACAGTACGGTTTCGATAAGCCGGCACACGAGCGCCTCTGGCTGATGCTCACCAGCTACGCGCGCCTGGACTTCGGCAAGAGTTTCTTCCGCGGTGCCAGCGTCACCGACCTGATCCTGGAAAAAATGCCGGTGACCATTTCCCTCGGGCTGTGGGCGACGCTGATCACCTATCTGGTGTCGATTCCCCTGGGCATCCGCAAGGCCGTGCACCATGGCAGCCATTTCGACATCTGGAGCAGTACCGCGATCATCATCGGCTATGCCATGCCGGCGTTCCTGTTTGCGATGTTCCTGATCGTGGTCTTTGCCGGTGGCACTTCGCTGAACTGGTTTCCGGTTCGCGGGCTGGTCTCGGACAACTTCGACTCCCTGTCGACCATCGGCAAGGTGGCCGACTATTTCTGGCACCTGGTGTTGCCGGTGACCGCGCTGGTGATCGGCGGTTTCGCCACGCTGACCATCCTGACCAAGAACTCGTTCCTCAATGAAATCACCCGCCAGTACGTGGTCACTGCCCGAGCCAAAGGCTTGAGTGAACGACGGGTGCTCTATGGGCACGTGTTCCGCAACGCCATGCTGCTGGTGGTGTCGGGCATTCCCCAGGCGTTCATCAGCGTGTTTTTTGCCGGTTCCCTGCTGATCGAAGTGATCTTCTCCCTCGACGGCCTGGGCCGCATGAGCTACGAAGCGGCGGTATCGCGGGACTATCCGGTGGTGTTCGGCTCGCTGTTCATCTTCACCCTGTTTGGCCTCTTGATAAAACTGGTCGGCGACCTCTGCTACACCCTGGTCGACCCGCGTATCGACTTCGCCGCGAGGAACGCCTGATGCTCAAGCTTTCACCGCTGGCGCGTCGGCGCTTCGAGCGCTTCAAGAAAAACCGTCGCGGCTGGTGGTCGCTCTGGCTGTTTATCGGCCTGTTCCTGATGACCCTGGGCGGAGAGCTGATCGCCAACGACAAACCGCTGATGGTCAGCTATCAGGGCCAGTGGTACTTCCCGGTCTTCAAGCGCCACACCGAACAGGAGTTCGGCGGACATCTGCCGTTCCAGGCCGATTACCGCAGCGATTACGTGCAGCAACTGATCAAGAAGGACGGCGGCTGGTTGCTGTTTCCGCCGATTCCGTTCAGTGACGACACGCCCAACTATGACCTGAACAAACCCGCCCCCAGTCCGCCCACCAGCGTCAATTGGCTGGGCACCGATGACCAGGCACGGGACGTTCTGGCCCGGGTGATCTTCGGGGCCCGGGTGTCGATCCTGTTTGCCTTGATGCTGACGTTTGTCAGTGCCCTGATCGGCATCGCGGCCGGGGCCCTGCAAGGCTATTACGGCGGCTGGGTGGACTTGCTCGGCCAGCGTCTGCTGGAGGTCTGGTCCGGATTGCCGGTGCTGTACCTGCTGATCATCCTGTCGGGTTTCGTCGAGCCGAATTTCTGGTGGTTGCTGGGGATCATGGCGCTGTTTTCATGGCTGGCCCTGGTGGATGTGGTGCGCGCCGAGTTCCTGCGCGGGCGCAATCTGGAATACGTCAAGGCCGCGCGGGCGCTGGGCCTGACCGACCGCAAAGTCATCGTCCGGCACATCCTGCCCAACGCCATGAACGCGACCTTGAGCTACCTGCCGTTCATCCTCACCGGGGCGATTTCCACCCTGACGGCGCTGGACTTCCTCGGCTTCGGCATGCCGGCGGGCAGTGCTTCGCTGGGTGAACTGATCGGCCAGGGCAAGCAGAACCTGCAAGCGCCGTGGCTGGGCCTGACGGCGTTTTTCACCCTGGCGCTGATTCTTTCCTTACTGGTGTTCATTGGCGAAGCGCTGCGCGACGCCTTTGATCCACGATCTTGATGCGGATGTTGATATGACCAACCTGATCGAAATCCGTGACCTCAGCGTGGCCTTCAGCGGCCAGACCGTGGTGCGCAATCTGTGCCTGGACATCCGCCCCGGAGAATGCCTGGCGCTGGTGGGCGAATCGGGTTCGGGCAAGTCGGTGACGGCCCACTCGATCCTGCAACTGCTGCCGCAAAACGATACCGAGACAACGGGCAGCATTCGCTATCGCGGCCAGGAACTGGTGGGCGCCGACAACGGCAAGTTGCGCAAACTGCGCGGCAACCGCATCGCGATGATCTTCCAGGAGCCGATGACCTCCCTGAACCCGCTGCACAGCATCGAAAAACAGATCGGTGAAACCTTGCTGGTGCACAAAGGCCTGGCGGGCAAGGCGGCGCAGGCGCGGATCCTCGAATTGCTGCACCTGGTGGGCATCCAGAAACCCGAAGAGCGCCTGAAGGCCTACCCCCATCAATTGTCCGGCGGCCAACGCCAGCGGGTGATGATCGCCATGGCCCTGGCGTGCGAGCCGGAACTGCTGATCGCCGACGAACCGACCACCGCGTTGGATGTGACGGTGCAGCGCAAGATCCTGCTGCTGCTCAAATCCCTGCAACAGCGCCTGGGCATGTCGCTGCTGCTGATCAGCCATGACCTCAATCTGGTGCGCAGCATCGCCCAGCGCGTGTGCGTGATGAAGGCCGGGGAAATCGTCGAACAGGCGCCTTGCGAAATCCTGTTCACCGAACCCAAGCACCCTTACAGCTGCGTGTTGCTGCACGCCGAACCCGAGGGCGAAGCCTTGCCCCGGGACGAGCGCGAAAACGTACTGGAGGTGGACGACCTGCAGGTACGCTTTCCCGTCAGTGGTGGCCTGTTTCAGCGCAAGACCTGGCTGCGTGCCGTCGATGGCATCAGCCTGAACATTCAGCGCGGCAAGACCCTGGGCATTGTCGGCGAATCCGGTTCGGGCAAGTCCACTCTTGGCCAGGCGATCCTGCGCTTGCTCGACTCCGAAGGCAGCATCCGCTTTCAGGGCCAGGCGCTGGACGGCCTGACGCAAAAACAGCTACGGCCGTGGCGCAAGAAGATGCAGGTGGTGTTCCAGGACCCCTTCGGCAGCCTCAGCCCGCGAATGTCGGTTGCGCAGATCATCAGCGAAGGGCTGGAGGTGCACAGCACGCTGAGCACCGAAGAGTGCAACGCCGAAGTGATCCGGGCTCTGAGCGAAGTCGGCCTCGACCCGCAAAGTCGTCATCGTTATCCCCACGAGTTCTCCGGCGGCCAGCGCCAGCGCATCGCCATTGCCCGGGCGCTGGTGTTGAAACCGGCGCTGATCCTGCTCGACGAACCGACCTCGGCGCTGGACCGCACGGTGCAAAAACAGGTAGTCGCCCTGCTCCGCCAGCTTCAGGAAAAACACGGCTTGACCTACCTGTTCATCAGCCACGACCTGGCCGTAGTGCGCGCCCTGGCCCACGACATGATCGTGATCAAGGACGGCAAAGTGGTGGAACGCGGCGCCAGTCATGAGGTGTTCGACTCACCGCAGCATCCATACACCAAGGAGCTGTTGGCGGCGGCGTTGTTGGGGCAGGCATAATCTGGCCGTTAGACCGCATCGCGGCCTTCGCGAGCAAGCCCGCTCCCACAGGGGATTGCATTTCCATGTGGGAGCGGGCTTGCTCGCGAAGAGGCCGGCACAGGCAATAAATCATCAGGATCAAACCCATGAACACCACCGAAAGCCTCAAGGACTACCAGCGCGTTCGCTTGCTGGCGATCCGCTCGTTGTTCGAGATCATCGAGCAATCGAGCGAGGGCACGGTGATTGTCGATCGCGATGCCAACATCGTCTGGATGAATGAACGCTATGCCCGGCGCTTCGGCCTGCAATCGGCAGAAGGCGCAATCGGCAAGGCCTGCGAAAGCGTGATCCCCGGCAGCCTGTTGCGTGAAGTGGTGCGCACCGGCCGACCGATTCTGCTGGATATGCAAGACACCTCCAAAGAGCCGCTGGTGGTCATGCGCCTGCCCATTCACGATGACGCCGGCGTGGTGATCGGCGCCATCGGTTTCGCCCTGTTCGACGAACTGCGCAGCCTGTCGCCGATGCTCAAGCGCTACATGAGCATGCAGGAAGAACTGGCCTCCACCCGCTCACTGCTACGAGCGCGGCAGACCAAATACAACTTCGCCCACTTCATTGGCACCAGCGCCGCCAGCCTGGAAGTCAAACGCCGCGCCCGACGCAGTGCGAGTACCGAATCGCCGGTGCTGCTGCTCGGCGAAACCGGCACCGGCAAGGAGTTGCTGGCCCAGGCGATCCACAATGCCTCGCCCCGTGCCCACAAGGCGTTTGTCAGCATCAACAGCGCGGCGATTCCCGAATCGCTGCTGGAGGCCGAGTTCTTCGGCACCGCCCCCGGCGCGTTTACCGGAGCGGATCGCAAGGGCCGCGCCGGCAAATTGCAGATCGCCCAGGGCGGCACCTTGTTCCTCGACGAAATCGGCGACATGCCGCTGCCCCTGCAAAGCAAACTGCTGCGGGTGTTGCAGGAAAAGGAATTCGAGCCGGTGGGCTCCAATGAAGTGATCCAGAGCGATGTGCGGGTGATCGCCGCGACCTCCACGGACCTGGAAGCCGCGATCAAGCGCGGCGAATTCCGCGCTGACTTGTACTACCGGCTCAACGTGCTGCCGATCCAGGTTCCGCCTCTACGTGACCGCCTCGATGACGTGCCGGCGCTCAGTGAAGCGATTCTCGAGGAACTGCGCAGCCAGCATGAACTGCACCACGAAGCCCTGGATCTGTTGGGGCAACACGCCTGGCCGGGGAACATCCGCGAGCTGCGCAATGTGCTGGAGCGGGCCGCGCTGCTCAGTGACGACTTGCGCCTGACGACAGCGGACATCCGCGCGGCGATTGGTACGTTCACGCCGGTGGAACGCGTGCCCCCCTTGACCATCGAACCGCTTGCCCATGAAACGTTCAGTGCGGCGCGGGAGCGCTTTGACCGGCAACTGATCGAAACCACCCTTGCGCAATGCGGGGGCAAGGTGATTGAGGCAGCGGCGCGTCTAGGGCTTGGACGGTCGACGCTGTACAAGAAGATGGTGGCGCTGGGGATTGTCGAGTCTCAATAAGGAGACATGCATCTCCATTGTTAGACAGACCTTCGCGAGCAAGCCCGCTCCCACAGGAGGCCTTGCTCTCCTGACCAACGCGGTCAACTGTGGGAGCGGGCTTGCCCGCGAAGAGGCCAGCACTGCCAAAGCAAGTCTCAAACCAGAGACAAAACCACTTGACAAGCTCTTCATCCTGAAAATATATCCTTATATTTCAACAACTTAATCATCTGGCACAAAACTCGCTATACACCTCTCCTACCAGGCTTCACCCAACAAAAATAACAACCCAGGAGACACACCATGAGTGTGATCATTGCCTTGGCAGCCCTCGCGCTGCTGATGCTGGCTGCCTACCGTGGCTACAGCGTTATCCTTTTTGCCCCGATTGCCGCCCTCGGCGCGGTCCTGCTCACCGACCCCTCTGCCGTCGCCCCCGCTTTCACCGGGGTGTTCATGGAAAAAATGGTCGGCTTCATCAAGCTGTATTTCCCGGTATTCCTGCTTGGCGCGGTGTTCGGCAAGTTGATCGAACTGTCCGGTTTCTCCCGTTCCATCGTCGCGGCGGCGATTGGCCTGCTCGGCACCCGCCAGGCAATGCTGGTGATCGTGCTGGTCTGTGCCCTGCTAACCTACGGCGGCGTGTCGCTATTCGTGGTGGTGTTCGCGGTCTATCCGTTTGCCGCCGAAATGTTCCGCCAGAGCAACATCCCCAAGCGCCTGATCCCGGCGACCATTGCCCTGGGCGCGTTCTCGTTCACCATGGACGCCCTGCCCGGCACGCCGCAAATCCAGAACATCATCCCCAGCACCTTCTTCAACACCACCGCCTGGGCGGCGCCGTGGCTGGGGGTGATCGGCACGATCTTCGTGTTCTGTGCCGGCATGCTGTTTCTCCAGCGCCAGCGCAACAAGGCACAGCGCGCCGGTGAAGGTTATGGCACTGACCTGCGCAACGAACCGGAAACCGCCGCCGATCTCAAGCTGCCCAACCCGTGGCTGGCGCTGTCGCCACTGTTGGCGGTGGGCATCATGAACCTGCTGTTCACCCATTGGATTCCGCAGGTGTATGGCAAGACCCACAGCCTCGCGCTGCCGGGCATGGCCACGCCGGTGACCACCGAAATCGCCAAGCTCACGGCGATCTGGGCAGTACAGGCAGCCTTGCTGGTCGGCATCCTCATGGTGCTGGTGTTTGGCTTCCAGGCGATTCGCAGCAAACTCGCCGAAGGCAGCAAAAGCGCGGTCAGCGGTGCGTTGCTGGCGGCGATGAACACCGCCTCGGAATACGGTTTCGGCGCGGTGATCGCGTCCTTGCCGGGCTTTCTGGTGTTGGCCGACTGGCTCAAGAGCATTCCCAATCCACTGGTCAACGAAGCGATTACCGTGACCCTGCTGGCCGGCATCACCGGTTCTGCTTCGGGCGGCATGAGCATCGCGCTGGCGGCGATGTCCGAACAGTTCATCAGCGCTGCGCACGCAGCGAACATTCCGCTGGAAGTGCTGCACCGGGTCGCCGCGATGGCCAGCGGCGGCATGGACACCCTGCCGCACAACGGCGCGGTGATTACCCTGCTGGCGGTGACCGGGCTGACCCACCGCGAAGCCTATAAAGACATTTTCTGTATTACGCTGATCAAGACCCTGGCGGTTTTCGTGGTGATCGGCACTTTCTACGCCACTGGCATTGTGTGAGGTATTCATGACGACTCTTTCGGGCAAGACCGCACTGGTCACCGGTTCCACCAGCGGCATCGGCCTGGGGATCGCCCTCAGCCTGGCCAAGGCGGGAGCCAACCTGATCCTCAATGGCTTTGGCGATGCGTCCAAAGTCATCGCCGACGTGGAGCAGTTCGGCGGCAAGGTCGGCCATCACCCGGCCGATGTCAGCGATCCGGCGCAGATTGCCGACATGATCGCCTACGCCGAGCGCGAGTTCGGCGGCGTCGACATCCTGGTCAACAACGCCGGCATTCAACACGTGGCAGCGGTGGATGAGTTCCCGGTGGAGCGCTGGGATTCGATCATCGCGATCAACCTGTCGTCGGTGTTCCACAGCACCCGCTTGAGCCTGCCGGGCATGCGCGCCAAGGGTTGGGGCCGGGTGATCAACATTGCCTCGGTGCACGGCCTGGTGGGCTCGGTGGGCAAGTCAGCCTATGTCGCCGCCAAGCACGGGGTGATCGGCTTGACCAAAGTGGTCGCGCTGGAAACCGCGACCACCCAGGTCACCTGCAACGCGATCTGCCCGGGCTGGGTATTGACGCCACTGGTGCAAAAACAGATCGATGATCGTGCCGCCAGCGGGGTTGATCCGCAGCAGGCGCAGCATGATTTACTCGCTGAAAAGCAGCCGTCCCTGGAGTTCGTGACACCGCCGCAACTGGGTGAACTGGTGCTGTTTTTGTGCAGCGAAGCTGGCAGCCAGGTGCGTGGCGCGGCGTGGAATGTTGATGGTGGTTGGCTGGCGCAGTAATTGCCATTTGCTCCACATCAGCCTGTGTGAAGGTATAAAAAAGAAGAGGCAAACCATGTCCGACATCCTCTGGCAACCCGACGCCAAGCGTATTGGCAAGACCCGCATGGAGGCCTTCCGGCGCTTCATCAATCAGCGTCACCACCTCAAGATCGACGACTACCCGGCCCTGCACCAGTGGTCCATCGATCAGCGCACGGATTTCTGGCAGGCCATTGTCGATTTTTTCGACATCCGCTTCCATGAACAACCCGACGCCGTGCTGCTCGAAGGCCCGCAGATGCCCAGCGCCCAGTGGTTCCCCGGCGCAACGCTGAACTTTGCCGAACACCTGCTGCAGCGCCGCGATGATGCCATCGCCGTGGTCGCCGTTGGCGAAAACGGTCAGCGTGAACATTTGACCTGGGGCGAACTCGCCGAACATGTCGCCGGCTTTCAAAACGGTCTGGTAGCGGCCGGTGTCGGGGTTGGCGACCGGGTCGCCGCGTGCATGCCCAACACCTGGCAAACCCTGGTGGCCATGCTCGCCACCACCAGCCTTGGCGCCATCTGGTCCTGTTCTTCGCCGGACTTCGGCACCCAGGGGGTGGTTGACCGTTTCGGCCAGATCGAACCGAAAGTGCTGGTGACCTGCGCCGGTTACCGCTATGCCGGCAAAGAGATCGACCAGACCACCAAGGTCAACGAGATCCTCCAGCGCCTGCCTTCGCTGCAACAGCTGATCGTCGTGCCTTACGCACGCCCACAGGCGCACATCGAACACTTCCACACCCAGGCCAACGTGACGCTTTGGGACGATTTCTACGAACCGGGCGGCGAACCGGATTTCGTCCCGGTGCCCTTCGCCCATCCGCTGTACATCCTCTATTCCAGCGGCACCACCGGCGTGCCCAAATGCATCATCCACAGCACTGGCGGCGTGTTGCTGCAACACGTCAAGGAACACGGCCTGCATGGCGATCTCGGCCCCGGTGAGCGGTTGTTCTACTACACCACCTGCGGCTGGATGATGTGGAACTGGCTGGTGTCGGCGCTGGCGACAGGCAGCTCCGTGGTGCTGTACGACGGCTCGCCGTTCCACCCCGACCCGCAACGCTTGATCGACCTGATCGACGACGAAGGCATCAACGTCTTCGGTACCAGCCCGAAATACCTCGCGACCCTGGAAAGCAGCGGCATCAAGCCGCGTGACAGCCATGACCTGGGCAGCCTCAAGACCTTGCTGTGCACCGGCTCGGCGCTGTCGCCGCAGAGTTACGACTTTGTCTATCGCGACTTCAAGGCTGACGTGTGCCTGGCCTCGATGTCCGGCGGCACCGACATCGTCTCGTGCTTCGTCAACGGCAACCCGATGTCGCAGGTCAGGCGTGGCGAAATCATGGGCAAGAGCCTGGGCATGGCCGTCGAAGTGTGGAACGACGAAGGCCAACCGGTGATCGGCGAAAAAGGTGAGCTGGTCTGCACCCGCCATTTCCCGGCGATGCCCGTGGGTCTGTGGAACGATGCCGATGGTGAAAAGCTGCGCCAATCCTATTTCAGCCTGTTCCCCGGTGTCTGGGCTCAGGGCGACTACGCGGAACAATTGCGCCATGGCGCGATGATGATCCACGGCCGCTCGGATGCCGTGCTCAACCCCGGCGGCGTGCGCATCGGCACGGCGGAAATCTATCGCCAGGTGGAAAAAATTCCACAGGTGCTCGACAGCGTGGCCATCGGTCAGCAGTGGCAGGACGACGTGCGAGTGGTGCTGTTCGTCCGCCTGCGCGACGGGCTCGAACTGGACGAGGCGCTGCAACAGCAGATCCGCCAGACCATTCGCGCCAACACCACGCCGCGTCATGTTCCGGCGAAAATTGTTGCAGTGACCGACATTCCCCGGACCATCAGCGGCAAGGTCGTCGAGCTGGCGGTACGCAATGTGGTGCATGGGCAGCCGGTGAAGAACACCGATGCGCTGGCCAATCCCGAGGCGCTGGAGCAGTACCAAAACAGGCCCGAACTGCAGTCCTGAAGCAGCGCAAAAACCTGTGGGGCTTGCTCGCGAAGAGGGCGTCTCTGTGGACATCTTCGTTGACTGACCTGACGCTTTCGCGAGCAAGCCCGCTCCCACAGTAACCGCTCAAGCCTTCGAATCAACCTGTGCCTTTCACCTGTGCAAGAATAGATGCCAGCCAAATCGACTCAGGCCCAGGACTCCTTGATGAACGCGACACCCACCGCCAGCGAAGCCCAGGCCTTGATCGCCCGAATCGACTGGGCAAGCAGCCCGCTGGGCGCGGCCAGCACTTGGCCACAGAGCCTGCGAACCGCCGTGGACATCGTGATTCACTCACCGATGCCGATGTTGCTGCTGTGGGGTCCGCAACTGACGCAGATCTACAACGATGGCTTCGCCCTGCTCGCCGGAAGCAAACATCCGCACGCTTTCGGACAACCGACACACCTGATCTGGCCGGAGTTGAAAGACTTTACCGACCCGATCTACAGCGCCGTCTTGCAAGGCCAGGTGCGGACCTACAGCGAGCAGCGCTTTACCCTGCAACGTGAAGGCCGCGATTCCGACTTCTGGCTCGACTTGACCTACAGCCCGATCCGCGACGAAAGTGCCGAAGTGGCCGGGATCCTGGTTACCGCCATCGAAACCAACGAGCGCCGGCGCATCGCCCTCGAACTCGAACAGCGCTC
The DNA here is from genome assembly GCF_019956575.1 of Pseudomonas sp. A-R-19. Lineage (NCBI taxonomy): Bacteria > Pseudomonadati > Pseudomonadota > Gammaproteobacteria > Pseudomonadales > Pseudomonadaceae > Pseudomonas > Pseudomonas sp. A-R-19. The sequence continues at coordinate 52,777 of NZ_JAHBDR010000056.1, read as the reverse complement.
GGCGGCCAGCCTCAAGGCCCAGCGTGAAACCGAGGAGCGCCTGCAACTGGCCCTCGCCGCCACCGATGCGGTCGGCACCTGGGACTGGGACATCAGCGAGGACCGTTTCATCGCCGATGCGCATTTTGCCCAACTGCACGGCATCGACCCGGCCATGGCCAGCCAGTTGCCGATCAGCGAGTACCTGCACGGCGTACACCCCGAAGACCGCGCCCTGATCGCCCGCAGCATCAAACACTGCATCACCCATGGCAGCGAATACGCCGAGGAATATCGCCTGCTGCAAACTGATGGCCAGATGCGCTGGGTGTTTGCCCGCGGCCGCTGCTACAAGGACCACCACGGCCGGCCGATGCGTTTCCTCGGTGCCGCCCTGGACCTCACCGAGCGCAAACACACCGAACAGGCCCTGCGCCAGAGCCAGACCGAACTGCAACTGGTCATCAACGCCATGCCGATCCTGATCAGCTACGTCGACCGCGAAGAACGTTTTCGCCTGAACAATGCGGCGTACCTCGACTGGTACGGGCTGACACCGCAAGAGCTTTACGGGCGAACCATTCTTGAAGTGCTTGGCGAAGAAGCCTATGCGTTGCGCGCGCCGTACATCACCGAGGCGCTGTCCGGCCGGCCCTGCTGTTTCAGCATCAGCACGCCCCATCGCGACGGCAGCATCCGTCAGGCCCTTATGAACTACCTGCCACGCCACGGTCCAGACGGTGCGGTGAACGGTTTCTACATCTTCGTGATCGACGAAACCGAACGCAAAAAGACCGAAGAAGCCCTGCGCAACCTCAACGAAACCCTTGAGGAACGGGTTGCCGCGCGCACCCGCCAATTGGCCGAGGCCAACGAGCGTTTGCAAAACGAGATGTTCGAGCGTGAGCGTGCCGAGGACGCCTTGCGCCATGCGCAGAAAATGGAGGCAGTCGGCCAACTTACCGGCGGCATCGCCCATGACTTCAACAACATGCTCACCGGCATCATTGGCAGCCTCGACCTGATGCAACGCTACATCGCCGACGGTCGCGCCAACGAGATCAGCCGATTCACCGAGGCAGCAGTGTCCTCGGCCAACCGCGCCGCCGCCCTCACCCATCGCTTGCTGGCGTTCTCCCGGCGCCAATCGCTCAACCGCAAGCCGCTGAACCCCAACGACTTGATTCACTCGCTCGAAGACCTGTTCAGTCGCACCAAGGGCGACCACATCGCACTCAAACTGCAACTGGCCGAGAACATCTGGCGGGTCAGCACCGACCTCAGTCAGCTGGAAAACGCCTTGCTCAACCTGGTGATCAACGCCCGGGACGCCATGCCCGATGGCGGCGAGCTGCAGATCGAAACGGCCAACGTCTACCTCGACGGCAACGACATCACGACCCTGGAACCGGTCAAGGCCGGCGACTACGTGATGATTTCGGTGAGTGACAACGGCACCGGCATGACCCCTTCTGTGCTGGCTAAGGCATTCGATCCGTTCTTCACCACCAAGCCCATCGGCCAGGGCACCGGTCTGGGCTTGTCGATGATTTACGGATTTGCCCAGCAATCGGGGGGCCACGTCAGCTTGTTCAGCTTGCCTGGACGGGGCACCAGCGTGCGTTTGTACCTGCCGCGCCTGCATTCGACCGAGCCGGACAACGTCCTGTCACCCATCGTCGGTGAGGCACCGGCGGCGATTGCCGGTGAAACCGTGATGCTGGTCGAGGACGATGCCGCGGTGCGCATGCTGGTAATGGACCTGCTCAAGGAACTGGGTTACCGCGCCCATGAAGCCGAAGACGCCAAGGGCGCCCTGCCGGTGCTGGAGTCGGACCTGAGGGTGGACCTGCTGGTGACCGACGTGGGGCTGCCGGGCATGAACGGTCGACAACTGGCGGAAATCGCCCGCCAGCATCGTCCGGAACTGAAAGTACTGTTCATGACCGGTTATGCGCAAATCGCCGCCGAGCGCCAGGGTTTCCTTGAAGAAGGCATGGACATGGTGGCTAAACCGTTTTCCATCGACCTGCTGGCCAACAAGATTCGCACGATGATCAGTCAACCGAACTGAGTTGAGGCATAATCGCGCGCCTCGTTGTCACTACCGTTGCAAGGTAACTGCCCCATGAAAGCTCAAGCCCGCCATATTCTGGTGAAAACCTCGGAAGAAGCCGAGCAGCTCAAACAACGCATCGCCAAGGGCGAAGCGTTCGATGTGCTGGCCAAGAAGTACTCGACCTGCCCCTCGGGCAAGCGCGGCGGCGACCTCGGCGAAGTACGTCCGGGGCAGATGGTTGGCGTGATCGATGCGGTGATCTTCAAGAAACCACTGCGGGTGGTGCATGGGCCGATCAAGAGCAAATTCGGTTATCACCTGGTGCAGGTGTTTTACCGGGATTGAGGGTTTGATCAGACCCCTGTGGCGAGGGGGCTTGCCCCCGTTGGGCTGCGCAGCAGTCGTAAAATCGCTGCACTCGGTATGTCAGACAAACCTGGTCGGCAGGTTTTGGGGCTGCTTCGCAGCCCAACGGGGGCAAGCCCCCTCGCCACAGGATTCGCGTTAATCCCTGGGGATCAGCGCCCCCGGCACCTGAATCACCCGGCTCGCCAACCGATGCCCGGCCTCGGCAGCTTCTTCGGGGCTGCCACCCTTGAGCCGCGAAGCCAGGTACGCCGCACTGAACGAATCCCCCGCCGCCGTGGTGTCCACCACCCGCTCAACCTTCTGCGCCGGCACTTCGAACGACTCGCCAGCACATCGAATCAGGCACGCTTGTGCGCCGCGCTTGAGCACCACTTCCGGCGTACCGATCTGCTCATACGCGGCAAACACTGCCTCACAGTCGGCAAAACCAAACAACGCCTGTTCGTCATCCACCGTCAGCAACGCCATGTCGACATGCGGCAGTACGCTGCGATACGCCGCCCGGGCGTCCTCGACCGATGCCCACAGCCGTGGCCGGTAGTTGTTGTCGAACACAATCCGCGCATCGCGCTGGCGGGCTTCGATCAGGGTCTCCAGCAGTTTTTCCCGGCCTTGCACGCCGAGTACCGCCAGGGTGATGCCGCTGAAGTACAGCACATCGTAATCCGGCAGCGCCGCGAGGATCGGCGCCGCGGCTGGCGTAGTGAAGCAATCGCGTACCGCCGCTTCATTACGCCAGTACAGAAAGCGCCGCTCGCCGGCCGCGTCCGTCTGGATGCAATACAAACCCGGCAGGCGTCCGGGCAGGCGCTGGACCATGCCGAGCCCGATGTTTTCCGCGGCCCAACCCTGGCACATGGCGTCGCTGAAACTGTCATCGCCCAGGGCGGTGACGTAGTCCACGGCGCCGTCCTCGCCCAGTTCCCGGGACAGGTACACCGCCGTGTTCAAGGTGTCGCCACCGAAGCTCTGTTGCAGGCTGCCGTCGGCGCGATGCTGCAACTCGATCATGCATTCGCCGATCAGGGCGATGCGCGGGGTGTCGGGGCCGAGGGTGTTGATGGTGTTCATACGCGGGTTTCTCTTTTTGTCTGGTAGGGCCTCTTCGCGAGCAAGCCCGCTCCCACATTGGATCTTCGGTGTACACAAAACCCTGTGGGAGCGGGCTTGCTCGCGAAGGGAGCGCCTCGGTCTGAAGTCTTAAAAACAGGTTTCCATGGTCTCGATGACGTTCAGTTGCTCATCCACCAGACAGCCGACACGCCACTTGTCGAACGTCAGGCACGGGTGCGACGTGCCGAACGAAATGATGTCGCCCACCCGCAGGTCAACCCCCGGCGCCACGGTCATGAACGCATGCTGGTCCATGACCGCGGTCACCTTGCACGCACTTACATCTTCGCCGCTGGCCGGTACCACGCCCGCCTTGTAGCGCAGCAACGGCACCGGCAGACCGGCGTCGTAGGCCACGTCGCGCTTGCCCAGGGCAATCACCGCAAACCCCGGCTCCGGCAACGACTGCACGTGCGCCCACACTTCCAGCGCCGGACGCAGGCCTTCGTGCAGGTCGCTGCGACGGTCGAGTACGCAGCACTGCGCTTCCTTGTAGATACCATGGTCGTGGGCCACGTAGCTGCCGGGACGCAGCACGCTGAGGAAACGTCCAGCAGCGTTCTGGGCTTCGAAGGACTCGGCAATCAGGTCATACCAGGCCGAACCCGACGCAGTGATGATCGGCTTGGCAATGGCGAACGCGCCGCTGTCCTGCAATTGCACCGCCAGGCGCACCAGCGACGCGGCGAAATCGCGGATACCGGTCACGGCGTGATCGCCATGGATCACGCCTTCGTAGCCTTCGATGCCGGTCAGGGCCAGCGCCGGTTGTGCGGCGATGGCCTTGGCCAGGTCGAGCACTTCCTGCTCGCTGCGGCAACCGCAACGCCCACCGACCACGCCGTATTCGATCATCACGTTCAGGCGCACGCCACGGGAAGCGAAATAGGCGCCGAGGTCGGCGACGTTGTCCGGGTGATCGACCATGCAATAGAAGTCGAACGTCGGGTCGGCCAACAGGTCGGCAATCAGCGCCATGTTCGGTGTGCCGACCAACTGGTTGGCCATCAGCACCCGGCGCACGCCATGGGCGTAGGCCGCACGGGTTTGCGTGGCGCTGGCCAGGGTGATGCCCCAGGCACCGGCGTCCAGTTGGCGACGGAACAACGCCGGGGTCATGCTGGTCTTGCCATGGGGCGCCAATTCGGCGCCGCTGTCACTGACAAAGGCCTGCATCCAACGGATGTTGTGCTCCAGCGCTTCACGGTGCAGCACCAGCGCCGGCAGGCTGACGTCACGCACCAGGCTGGCGCCGGTCGGGGCTGCGCCTTTATCCACGTTGGCAGTGTTGGAAACAGAAGACATGGTCGAACTCCTCGTTCACGCGGCCGCAGGCAGCCGCTGTTATTCGTTGATGCGACGGGCCAGGCTGTTGGCGCTTTCGATCAGCACCCGTCGGTAGTCGTTGTAGTTTTTCTTCGCATCGGCGCGCGGGGCGACGATGCACAGGGTCGCGATGGCCACGCCACCGGGGTCTTTGACCGGCGCGGCGAAGCAATGGGTAAAGGTGTCGGCGACGCTATCGAAAGAAAAGAAACCATCGATTCCGGCCTGACGGATTTCCTTGAGGAACTGCTCCAGAGGCAAGCGTTCGCCATCGGGCAGGATGAAGTCGTCGTGGTCGATCAGGTCGACGATTTCCTGGTCGCTCAGGTGCGCCAGCAACAGGCGGCCGGAGGCGGTCCAGGGGATGGGCGCGTTTTCGCCGATGTCCGAGGAAATGCGGAAATGCCGCTCACCCTCCTTCATCAGGGCGACGGTGTATTTGCGCCCGTTGAGCAGGCACATCTGCGCGGTTTCATGGGTCTGGCTGACGATTTCCTGCAGGGCATGATCGGCCTCGCGGGTCAGGTCGAAATGGCGCAAGTGGGCCTGGCCGAGAAAGTACAACTGACGACCGAGGTAGACGTGACCGTCCGTGCCCACCGGCTCCAGGATCCGCCGTTCCAGCAGCGAGGCCACCAGTTCGTAGACCGTGGATTTGGGGCTGCCGATGCCGTTGGCGATGTCGTTCGGGCGCAGGGGCTGGCCGATCTCCTTGAGGAAATCGAGGATATCGAACGCCCGGTCCAGGCCGCGTGCCCGGCGCTTGATGGTGTCTTCGGTCATTTCAGTGGTTCCCATTCATGGTTCCCATTCATAATGCCGGGAGTTTACCGAGAGAGCGGTGGCGACTGTCAGGCCGCCTTCGCGAGCAAGCCCGCTCCCACAGAGAAACGCATTCCAAATGTGGGAGCGGGCTTGCTCGCGAAGAATTCACCGCGGATCTCAAGCCTTTTTCTTGTACGCAATGCAGTCGATCTCGACCTTGCAGTCGACCATCATGTTCGCCTGCACACAGGCCCGCGCCGGGGCGTGTTCAGGTTTGAAGTACTCGGAGAAGACCTTGTTGAAACTGGTGAAATCCCGCGGGTCCTCCAGCCACACGCCGGCACGCACCACATCTTCCAGGCCGTAACCGGCCTCTTGCAGAATCGCGATCAGGTTCTTCATGGTCTGGTGGGTCTGTTCGACAATGCCGCCAGTAATGATCTCGCCATCCACCGCCGGCACCTGCCCGGAAACGTGCAGCCAGCCATCGGCTTCAACGGCGCGAGCGAAAGGGCGAGGCGTGCCGCCTGCAGCGGCGCTGCCGGTGCCGTAACGAGTAATGCTCATGAGTGTTTCTCCTGATTGAAAATTGAAGGATCAAAAACGCGTGTTCTTGAGAAATTCCGCCAGTCGCGGCGATTGCGGGCGCTCGAACAGTTCCTTGGGAGGCCCCTGCTCTTCGATGCGCCCCTGATTCATGAAGACGATCTTGTCCGAAACCTCGAAGGCAAAGCGCATTTCGTGGGTCACCAGCAGCATCGTCATGCCGTCTTCGGCCAGGCCCTTGATCACGTTCAACACTTCACCCACCAGTTCCGGGTCCAGCGCCGAAGTCACTTCATCGAACAGCATCAGGCTCGGGTTCATCGCAATCGCCCGGGCAATCGCCACGCGCTGCTGCTGGCCGCCGGACAACTGACCGGGAAAGTGATCGCGCCGTTCCAGCAGGCCGACGCGCTCCAGCCATTTTTCGGCCAGGGCCACCGCCTCGTCCTTGTGCAGCTTCTTGACCTTGAGCAGGCCCAGGGTGACGTTCTGCAACGCGGTCAGGTGCGGGAACAGGTTGAACTGCTGGAACGCCATGCCGGTCATGGCGCGATGGCGGGCGATGACCTTTTCCGGGTGGCGAATGCGCTTGCCGTTGACCTCGTCGTAACCGATGGATTCGCCGTCGAGCAGGATCTGCCCGCCCTGGAACTCTTCGAGCATGTTCACGCAGCGCAGCAATGTGGTCTTGCCCGAGCCGCTGGAGCCGATCAACGTCACCACGTTGCCCCGTTGCATGGTCAGGTCGACACCCTTGAGCACTTCGAGCTGGTCGTAACGCTTGTGCAGGCCGCGAATGTCCAGCAACGGTTGGCCGTCTTGTGCATTGGTTTGAGTCTGAGTCATGGCAAAGCCACCCGCTTTTCAATGTGCCGGCCGAGTAACTCGATGCCGTAGTTGATGACGAAGAACAGGAAACCGGCGAACAGGTAAAACTCCAGGGTCATGAAGGTCCGGGCGATGATCTGCTGGGTACTGAGCAGCAATTCCGCCACGCCGATCACCGACAACAGGGTCGAGGCCTTGACGATCTCGGTGGACGAGTTGACCCAGGTCGGCAGGATCTGCCGCAACGCCTGGGGCAACAGCACATAACCCAGGGCCTGGTAGAACGTCAGGCCGATGGCCTTGCTCGCTTCCATCTGCCCGTGCGGCAATGCCTGCAGGGCACCGCGCACGATCTCGGCGACGTGGGAGCCGCAGAACAGCGTCAAACCCAGCGCGCCGGCCTGGAACGCACTGATCTGCCAGCCAAGCGCCGGGGCCATGTAGAAGCACGCCAGCACCAGCACGAATACCGGCGTGCCGCGAATCACATCGACATAAAAACGAAACGGCGCACGCATCCAGAACTTGCCATAAGTCAACACCAGTCCGGTGACCACGCCAAGCAGCGTACCGAGCAAAATCGCCAACACCGACACCTGGACGCTGGTCAGAAAGCCTTGCCACAGCACTTCCCGCGCCACCCACAACTCATGCAACCAACTGGGAGATTCGTACATGGGGCCTCCTATCGGCGAATCGCCAGACGCTGTTCGAGGTAACGCAGCATCATGGCAATGAGGTAACAGGCCGCGACATACAACGCAGTGGTCACCAGCCAGGTTTCAATCACCCGGTAACTCTCGACATTGATCTTGCGCGCGTAGTAGGTCAGCTCCGGCACCGCAATCGCGGCCGCCAGCGAGGTGTCCTTGAACAGCGAAATGAAGTTGTTCGACAGCGCCGGCAAGACATTGCGCAGCATCACCGGCACGGTGACGTAGGCCTTGACCTGCCACTCGCCCAGACCAATGGCCAGGCCGGCTTCACGCTGGCCCTTGGGAATGCTCAGCAAACCGCCGCGGAACACTTCGGTCAGGTAAGCCCCGGCGTACAGCGACAGGGTGATGATGAACGAAGGAATCTTGTCCAGACGGATCCCCAGGCTCGGCAACGCAAAGTAGATCAACAGGATCAACACCAGGATCGGCGTGTTACGAATCACCGTGACATACACCGACGCCAGCACCCGCAATGCGCGATGCCTGGACAGCAAGGCAAACGCCATCATCAGGCCGATCACGCAGCCGATGGCGATCGACACCAGGGCCAGTTCAAGGCCCAGGCCGAGCCCCGCCAGCAAGGTGTCGAAATCGCGCCACACGGCGGCAAAGTTCAACTGATAGTTCATGGTCAGCAGTACCTTGAGCGGGGCGCTTAGGGGCGCCCCACTCTCACGGGATCATTTGAATTCGACGGGGAAACCGATGGCCGGGCTTGGCAGGTCTACGCCGAACCACTGCTTGAACGACGCCGCGTAAGTCGGGAACTCCACGCCGGTCATGGCTTCATGCAGGGTGGTGTTGACGAAGTTCAGCCAGTCCTGATCGCCGCGCTTGACCGCGCAGGCATAGGTCTGTGGGCTCCAGGCGTAGGCCGGGCTGCGATAACGGCCAGGGTTCTGCACCATCAGGTATTTCACCGAAGACTGGTCGGTGGCTGCCGCGTCGGCGCGGCCGGAGTTCACGGCCTGGTACATCAGGTCCACGCTGTCGTACTGGTCGACCTTGGCCTTGGGCAGCGCCTGGTGCACCAGCTCTTCGGCATAGACGTTTTGCAGCACCGCCACGGTGAGACTGTCACCGGCGGCTTTCATGTCATCAATTTCCTTGTACTTGCTGTTCGCTGGCAACAACAGGCCAACACCTTCGCGGTAGTACGGCAGGGTAAACGCCACTTGCTGCGCGCGGCTGGCGGTCACGGTGATGAACTGGCAACTGATGTCGACCTTGTCGGTCAGCAGGTTCGGAATCCGCGCATCGGACGACTGCACCACGTACTCAACCTTGGTCGGGTCGTTGAACAACCCCTTGGCGATCATGTGCCCGATATCGATATCAAAGCCCTGCAACTTGCCGTCCGCGCCCTGGAAGTGCCACGGCGCGTTGGTGCTGCCGGTGCCCACAATCAGTTTGCCGCGGGCCAGAACGCTGTCGAGCTTGCTGTCCGCCGCCTGGGCCACGCCCATGGCAGCGGCTGAAGCTGCGAAAAGAAAAACACACGCTTTGAACAAGGATGGTCGGCGATGCATGGCAAGCACTCCAGGGTGATGTTTATTCCGCTATACCGGAACCAGGTATGTAACAACGGAATAGACAGCAGAAAGTGTGCCACAGGATGTGAGGGGAATGTGAGGAGGATTGAAATTTGTTTTGAATCAGAGGGATGCGTGCAGACAGAAAAAAGCGTTACCAAACGCACGGGCAGGCAGACGCTACCGTTGGCTACAAGAGGCGGGTATGTGGTTCACAACCGGGCGCCCATTGCCCCATTCCAGGCAGAACCTGCGAGCCAGTGCAGTTCATTGGACAACCCCCCATCCGACTGCTTTATTCAATGTTCAAGTGATAACCGGTCTTAACAGCCGCGTCGCTTCGGCGTGCGCAGTCCCAGGAGGGTTCATGTCATTCAAAGTCATGATGGTTTTCGGCACACGTCCGGAGGCCATCAAGATGGCGCCGCTGGCTCGGGTCCTGCGTAACTGGCCCGGTATTGATCTGAACATCTGCTCCACCGGCCAGCACCGGGAAATGCTCAAGCAAGTGCTCGACTCTTTCGAATTGGTGGTCGACGAAGACTTGCAGGTGATGACCCAGGGCCAGACGCTCAATGGCCTCTCCGAACAATTGCTGGCGCATCTCGACAAAGCCTACGAGCGAGTGCAGCCGGACATCGTGCTGGTGCACGGCGACACCACCACCAGTTTCATTGCCGCCCTCGCCGCCTTCAATCGCCAGATACCCATCGGCCATGTCGAGGCCGGCTTGCGTACCGGCAATTTGCGCGCACCCTGGCCGGAGGAAGCCAACCGGCACCTGACCGGCGTTATCGCCGACCTGCATTTCGCTCCGACCACCAAGAGCGAAGACAACCTGCTGCGCGAAGGTGTGCCCAAGGCCAATATCGAAGTGACCGGCAATACCGTGATCGACGCCCTGGTATGGATGCGCGACCACCAACAGGCGAGCCAGTGGCACCCGGCCAGTGACTCGCCACTTGCCGTGCTCGACGACAGCCGGCGCATGGTGCTGATCACCGGGCACCGGCGGGAAAATTTCGGCGGTGGCTTCCGCAATATCTGCCTGGCGTTGGCCACCCTCGCCCAGCGCTATCCCGACGTGCAGTTCGTCTACCCGGTGCACCTCAACCCACAGGTGCAAAACGCGGTGTACAGCGTGCTGTCGGACAAGCCCAACATCTATCTGGTGGCACCGCAGGACTACCAGCATTTCGTCTGGCTGATGGGGCGTGCGTACTTCATCCTCAGCGATTCCGGCGGCATCCAGGAGGAAGCCCCGGCCATCGGCAAACCGCTGCTGGTGCTGCGCGATGTCACGGAGCGGCCATCGGTGCTCGAAGGCGGAACGGTGCTGCTGGTGGGCACCGACACCGACCGGATCGTCAAGGAGTCCTGCCTGTTGCTCGATGACCAGGCCACGTTCCAGCGCATGAGCCGTATCCATAGCCCGTACGGCGACGGCCACGCCAGCGAACGGATCGCCAATCGTCTCGGCGTCTGGCTCAAACATCGCGCGGCCTCGGGAAAAGCCGTATGAGCCTGGAGCTGGTCGATTTTTTTGCCTACGTGCTGTTCGGACTCAAATACCTCGCGATTATCCTCGCCCTGCTGATGTTCATTCTCGGGCTCGATGACCTGTTCATCGACCTGGTGTACTGGACCCGCAAACTGATCCGGCGCTGGCGGATCTATGAAAAATTCGAGCGCGCCGATGAAGAGCGGCTGTACACCATCGGCGAAAAACCCCTGGCGATCATGGTGCCGGCGTGGAACGAAGTCGGCGTGGTCGGTGAAATGGCGCGCCTGGCCGCCTCGACCATCGATTACGAGAACTACCAGATTTTCGTCGGCACCTACCCCAACGACGCCGAGACCCAGGCCGACGTCGATGCCGTTTGCCTGCACTATCCCAACGTGCACAAGGTGGTATGCGCCCGCCCCGGCCCGACCAGCAAGGCCGACTGCCTGAACAACGTGATCGACGCCATCCTGCGTTTTGAAAGCGATGCAAAGATCCAGTTCGCCGGCTTCATCCTGCACGATGCCGAGGACGTGATTTCGCCCATGGAGTTGCGCCTGTTCAACTACCTGCTGCCGGCCAAGGACCTGATCCAGATTCCGGTCTACCCCTACGCGCCGGAATGGAAAGGCTTCACCGCCGGGCACTACGTCGACGAATTCGCCGAGAACCACGGCAAGGACGTCATCGTGCGCGAAGCGCTGACCGGGCAAGTGCCCAGCGCCGGCGTCGGCACCTGCTTCAGCCGCAAGGCGATCAGTGCCCTGCTCGAGGACGGTGACGGTATCGCCTTCGACGTGCAGAGCCTGACCGAAGACTACGACATCGGTTTTCGCCTCAAGCAAAAAGGCATGAAGTGCATCTTCGCCCGCTATTCGGTGACCGATCCGAAATTGGCGCTGGAGCAGCCCTGGGTGTTCGGCATGAACCGCGCTTTCTCCCAGGTGATCTGCGTGCGCGAGCACTTTCCCCGGGACTTGCAGCACGCGATCCGGCAGAAGTCGCGCTGGATCGTCGGCATCGTGTTCCAGGGCACCAAGAACCTCGGCTGGAGCCCCAAGGGCCTGCTCAATTATTTCCTGTGGCGCGACCGTCGCGGCTTGATTGCGTACCTGTTGAGTTTCCTCGTCAATCTACTGTTCGTGGTGCTGTTGGCCATGTGGCTGGTGACGGTGATTTCACCGAACGCCTGGCGTTATCCGTCGATCCTTGCCGGCAGTTCGCTGCTGACGACCTTGCTCTGGCTCAATGGCCTGATGCTGCTCAATCGGTTGTTCCAGCGCGGCTGGTTCGTCACCCGCTATTACGGTCTGGTCGAAGGGCTGCTGTCCGCCCCGCGAATGATGTGGAGCAACTTCGTCAACTTCTTCGCCAACCTGCGCGCGCTGCGTCAGGTCATGGAGATGGGCGACTCACGCCGCGTGGCCTGGGACAAGACCACCCACGAATTCCCCGCCTTGACCCAGGCCCAGCGCACCCCGCTCGGGCATCGACTGGTGGAAAAAGGTTTGCTGAGCGAAGAGCAGCTGGAAGCGGCGGTGACCAACCCTGTGCGTCGGCGCCTGGGTCGTGAACTGCTGCTGCGCGGGCACATCGACACCACGCAGCTTGTGCAAGAGCTGGCAGAACAACTGGACCTGGAGTGGGCACCGCTGAATCCGTTCAAACTCGACCAGCACCTGATCGCTGCAGTACCCCGCAAGATTGCCACGCACTACGGTGTGCTGCCGGTTGCCGAGGAAGGCGACACCCTGGTGCTGGCGTCCGAAGGCCCGGTGAGCCAGGTGTCCCTCGGCGCCATCAGCCGTCAACTGAAGCGCCCGGTGCGTTGCCGCCTTGCGCCACAAGGCCGGGTGACGCTGGGGATCCGTTACTGGTACGCCAGCCCTCGTCAAAGCGAAGAAGTCCATCGGATGCTCGAGGTGCTTGAGCAACATCAGGACGACGAAGACCTGATCGAGCGCGTCAGCCACCACCAGGTGCTGCTGGGCAATCTGTTGCAAGTACGCGGCATGGTGCCGCCAACCCTGTTCAATCAGGCGTTGATCGATTTCGATGCGGAAAAAATGTCACTGGGCGAACACTTGATAGAACGCGGCATGATCACTCGGGAAGTCCTCGAACAAGCCCTGGCCGATCAGGCCAGCGAACAACAGGCGGCTTACCGCATTGCCCGGGAGGTCGCATGACAGCCGGCCACCGCTACACCCTTTTACTGGGCAGCCTGCTGCTGAGCCTGAGTTCGGCCACTGCTGTGCACGCCGAACCGCTGACCGAGTTCGAGCAGTTTCGCAGTTATCCCTACATGGACCGCAGCTACCGTGAGGCGAAAAAAGGCAACTGGGGCGAAGTCGAAAAGTTGATGCGTCATCTGCTGAGCAAGGTGCCGAACAACGATGAAGCGCGGGCGCTGCTGGTGCAATCACTGGCCAGGCAACGACGCTACAAGGAAGCCGTGCAGGCGTTGCCCGACAATTCGGCCAACAGCGACGCGCTGCTCAACCTGCGCCTGACCTGGATCGAACAGGACCCGCCCGGCAGCGACCAGGTGGAACAGTGGATCGCCACCAGTAACCTCAATCAGCGCATCCGTTTGTGGCAGGCCTACAGCCTGAGCCTGGCCAAATTCGGCGGCGCGGCGCGTGCCCATGACTGGCTGGCGCACCTGGCGCCCAAGGGCGATGAACGCATCCTGCACCTGGCCCGGGCCAACTGGTCCGAGCAGTTGCACGACTGGAACGGCACCATCGAGCAATTGGCTCCGCTTGCCGCGAAGAACCAGCTCGACGCGCAAGGCTGGGAACGATTGGCCAACGCCTACGTGCAACGCCTCGACGAGCAACCCTTGCAGCAATTGCTACTAACAGCGCCCAGTCCGCAGGCCGCGCGCAAGGCTCGCCTGGCTATGATCGACCGGGCGATCGCCATGGGTAACACCCAGCAGGCGCAACGCTGGATGCAATCGCTGCCGCCCGCCGACCTTGCCGATCCGACGCAACGCCAGCGTCTGTGGGAACTGGCGCGGCAAACCGGTGACAGCGCCACGGTGCAACGCTTGAGCGCCGAGTTGCAGCGGCCGTGCCTGGAGACCGCCGACTGGCTGTCGCGCCGTGATCCGCAAGCGGCGCTGACCCAGTTGAAAGGTTGTCAGCCCGAAGAAAATCCGCAAACGTGGCTGGTCCTCGCCCAGCGCCTGCAAGCCACCGACCTGCTACAAGAGACCCGTCTGCCAGAGCCTTGGGACACGCGACGTCGCGAACAGTTGCTCGACGTCTGGCAGGGTGAAGGCCGCAGCGACAAAATCATGGCCTACCTCGCCAGCCAGCCGCAGACCGCCGACGTGGTCAAGCGTCGCGCTGAACTGCTCCAGGCATCGGATCACGATACCGAAGCGGCGGCATTCTGGGAGCGGCATTACCAGCAGACCGGCAACCTCAACTCGCTTAATCAGGCGACCTACCTGGCGCTGAAAGCCGGCCAGCGGGAACATGCGCAACAGTTGCTCGAGAACGCCTACGACCGCCACGGCGGCAAGCTGCCGACGCCCCTGCTGCAAAGGTTGGCGGGGTTGTATGCCGCATCGACACCGACCGCGGCACAACAGCAACGCATCGCTTCACTGCTCAACCGCGTCGATCCCGCCACCCGCGGACAATTGCTGGCGCAATTGGCGGAAAACGGCCAGTGCGGCGCGGTTCAACAGGCGATTGGCGATCATCCGCAAGCAGCGGGTGATTACCGCGCCCTCGGTCGCTGTGCAATGCCCGAGCGTCCCGGCGAAGCGGTGGTGTACTACCAGACCGCCGAAAAAATGGGTGACCAGAACACTCGCCTGCCACTCGCCTACGCCCTGGAAGCGTCCGGAGACTCGGCCGGTGCCCTGGCCATCTGGCGCAGCATTCCGGACGCCGAACTCAGCGACAATGCCCGCCTCACTGCCAGCCGCGGCGCCCTGAACATCGGCGACACGCAAACGGCCGAACGCTACTGGCAACTGAGCCGCACCCGTGGTGCCAATGAGTGGACGTTGGGCGCGGCGATTGCCGATGCCCGGGGCGATCACGCGCTCGCACTGCAACGCCAGCGTTCCGCCCTGCAGCTGGTACCGGATGCCGAGCATTACTATGCGGCTTCGGTCACGGCGCAAAAGGCCGGCGAGCTGCAACAAAGTACCGAATGGCTGGCCGAGGCCGTGCGTCGCGATCCGGCCAACCCCCGTTATCGCGCCGACTACGGCGTGCGCTTGGCCGGTGCCGAGACCAAGGCTGAACGTGCCCGCGCCATCCCGTACCTGCAACGCGCCATCCAGGACTTCCCGGAAGACTATCGCCTCGGCGAAACCCTGGCCTGGCGGTATGACGAGGTCGAGGACAGCGCCTCGGCGCGCAAGGAACTGGAACGCGTGATCGACCTGGAACAAAACCCGGTCGCGGCCGACGACGAGGACGGCAGCATGGAAGCCCGGCGCTATCGCCAGCGGCGCGCCCATGAATCCCTGTCCCGGCGCGATACCCTGACCTTCGCCAGTACCTGGTCGCCGGCAGGGGTTTCGACCAACGACTTCGTGCGGCCCGACGAAAGCACCGGTACTCGACGGCGCACGACCTCGCAGAACGTGCAACTGGCCATGTGGGACCATGCGCTCGGCGAAGAACCGAGCCGCGCTGGCAGTTCGCTGTCGGCCTACGGACGGGTGCTGCTCGGCGGCCAGAGTCGCTCCAGTTATGCAGAGTCCGTCGCCACCGGCGTAGGCCTGCGCTACAAGCCCTGGGGTACGGCCAACATCAACTTCTACGGCGAGGTCTACAAGCAAAGCCAGTTCAATGATCAGGACAACCACGGCTTGAGCCTGGGCCAGATGCTGATCCCCGACAAGGTCAACGATCAGGCCGAGGATCACCGAGAGGATGGGCACACCACCACGGACTACCTTCTGCGCGCTACGGCGTCGTTCCTCGATCAGGACCGCTATCGCAACGACTGGCGCGTCGACGAAAGCGATTGGGAAGAACGTTTTCTCTATCTCGACGCGGCATGGTGGACCAAGGCCGGCGACCATCAATGGTTGTCGCGTTTCCAGCAAGGGCACACCTGGAAACTGCCGTTCAACAGCGCACAAACGCTCATGCCGTACGGCTTTCTCGAGTATGCCAGCCAGGACCCGAGCAACGACTGGCGCCAGGACCTGCGCACCGGCCTGGGCCTGCGCTGGCAATGGTGGTTCAACGACAATGTCTACAACGCCTATCGCGCGCACCTGACGGTCCGCACCGAGTATCAGCAATCATTGGGCGGCAATCTGTATGAAGGCGCCAATGGCGTGCTGCTGGGCGTGGAGTTGAATTTCTGATGAGCCGACTATTACTGGCCTTGTGCGTGCTGCTGGGCGGCGTGACGGCCCATGCCGACGAGCGGATTTTCTATCAGCCACTCAATGCCGATGCCAACCTGAGCCAGGCGCAATGGCTGCGCATCTGGCAGGACACCGCCCGCCAGGGCGCGCACACGGTGATCGTGCAATGGACGGCCTACGGCGACTCCGACTTCGGCGGCGCCAATGGCTGGCTCGCCGGCAGCCTCAAACTCGCCAGGGCCCAAGGCCTGAATCTGGTACTGGGGCTGCGCATGGACCCGGCCTATTACCAGCGCATCAATGAACTGGACAGCGCCGGGCTGGCAACCTACTGGCAGACGCAACTGGGGCAGTCGCTGGCCCGCCAGCAGACACTGCGCAAAGAGTGGAAACTCCCGGTCAGCGGCTGGTACCTGCCCATGGAGCTGGATGACCTGCACTTTCTGCCGCTGGATCGCCGGCAAACGCTGCAACGCCAGCTCAAGGACTTTTCCGCCAGGCTCGACGCGCCGCTGCACATCAGCGTGTTCAACGTCGGCAAACTTGCGCCACAGGTCAATGGCCAGTGGCTGGGCGAATTGGCCAACGCCGGGATCCAGGTGTGGTGGCAGGACGGCGCCGGCACCGGGCGCTTGCCACTGCTGGTTCGCAACGGCTATGCCGATGCACTGCCCTGCCCCATCGGTATCGTCAGGGAAGCGTTCCGGCAAACCAGCACGGCCGGGCAACCCTTCCGTGCCGAACCGATGCCCCCGCAAACCGCATCGCCGGGTTGCCACCCGACGTCGGTTTTCTCCCTGCGCTACCGACCCTGGGGTAAGGTGATTCTCGACAACCAGCACAGCAGCAAGGTCGGCGATGTACAAAACCATTGAAGATGAAGTGCTGAAGAAATCGGCGCCGGCCAAGCTCAAGGCCGAATTTCTCCAGCATGAATTTGATCGGCTACGCACCTTTTGCGTACTGATCTACATCGCCAGCATTGCCGTCTGGATTGCCTACGACCTGATCCTCAGTTTCATCGGCGGACAGCCATTCACCTGGCGTTCGCTGGTGTTTGTCGGTGTTTTTTCGATTCTCGTCATCATCCTGCACTTGATCCGCGATGCCCGGCATTTCCAGAAGCTGAACCTGCTGTTTGTATTCGCCATGGCTCTCGGCACGCGACTGCTGACCAACGGCCTGTCCGGCGATCACCAACCCGCCTGGCTGTTGCTGGCGGCGTCGACCACCCTGTTCACCGCCTCGGTACTGCCGCTGAGTCGCTGGTCATTCTTTGCCGCGCAGATCATCACCTGGTCGTTCCTCAACCCCTTCTACAACACGGGTATCGAAAACATGGAGCTGAGGGGGGTGATGGCCATCAGTTACTCGGCGTTCATCTGCGGCCTGACCCTCTACAGCTTCCTGACGTTGCGCAAGGCCAAGCTCTACAACTTCATCATGTCCAAGCTGTTGCTGGACCAGGCCTACATCGACACCCTCACGGAAATCCCCAATCGCCGCTCGTTCATGACCCGCGCCAACCAGCAGTTGAACACTGTGCCGCGGGAAAACGACCACTACCTGGCGATGGTCGATATCGACAACTTCAAGAAGGTCAACGACGTTTATGGCCATGACATTGGCGACGAGGTGCTCAAGCGCATCGCCCAGGACATCAAGTCGGTGATGTCTGACTACGAATATGCGCGGCTGGGTGGCGAGGAGTTCGCGATTTACCTGGCCGGCGTGCGCCATAAAGACGTCGAGGCGCTGGCAGGCGAGTTGTGTCGAGTGGTGCGCGAGCACCCCGGCAGCCACCCGGTGACCATCAGCATCGGCCTGGCCCGTGTGCTCGACGGCGACACGCTGAACCAGGCACTGGTCAAGGCCGATGAATCTTTGTATGAGTCAAAACATACCGGGAAGAATCGGTATACCTTTCATCGTCAGGCTTGAGTTATCGGGCGTGCATTAGGCCGCCATCGCGAGCAGGTTCGCTCCCACCCAAGTGTCGCGTCCCTGCCCGGCCTAGTGCTTGAATGACGTCATCAGCCTTTCGGCATTTTCATCGCAGCTCATGCCCTCGGGCTTGGCCTGGATGGTGTCGATCCACCCCAGCAACTGCGCCTTGCTATGGGCCAGGTGCCGTTGCATCTCTTCGATCTGCTCCACCTTGCGGTGCAAGCCGGCCATCAGTTCATCGTGCTTGAAGGCGCCCGTCACATTGTCCGGCAGTAATTGCTTGAGTTCATCCAGGCTGAAACCGGCTTGTTGTGCGCACTGGATGAGCTGCAGGGTTTGCAGCGCCTGTTGCGAGTAACGCCGATATCCGTTGGAAGAACGCTCGACCTGCCGGATCAAGCCCTGAGACTCGTAAAAACGGATGCGCGATGCGGTCAACCCGCTCAACTGTGACAACTCACCAATCTTCATTGCGGCCTCATTTGCCTGCTTGACATTAAAGTTAACTTTAAGCTTAGGCTCTGCTCATCACTACGAGGAGTCAAGCATGTCGCCCTTTCAAGCGTTGAATTTGCCTAACGGTCAGACTATCGGCAATCGCATTGCCAAAGCGGCGATGGAAGAGAACCTCGCCAACACCGATCAGGTGCCCGACCAGGCACTGTTGCGCCTGTATCAGGCCTGGGCCGAGGGTGAAGCCGGCTTGTTGCTGACGGGTAATGTGATGATCGACCGCCGTGCCATGACCGGGCCCGGTGGCGTCGCGCTGGAGGACGAGCGCCATCTGGAACGCTTCCGCCAGTGGGCTCTTGCCGGCCGGGCCGGTGGTGCGCAGTTCTGGGTGCAGCTCAACCACCCTGGCCGCCAGACCATGGCCAACCTCGGCCAGCAAGCCTTGGCGCCGTCAGCGGTTGCACTGGATCTGGGCCAGTTCTCGAAAATGTTCGCCGAGCCCAAACCCATGAGCGAGGACGACATCCAGGAAGTGATCCGACGCTTCGCCGCCAGCGCCGCACTGGCGGAGAAAGCCGGTTTCACCGGCGTGCAGATCCACGCCGCCCACGGCTACCTGATCAGTCAGTTCCTGTCGCCGCTGACCAATCGGCGCACCGATCAATGGGGCGGTTCCCTGGAAAATCGTGCACGTCTGCTGTTGTCCGTCGTCGAGGCGGTTCGCCAGGTGGTGTCGCCGCAATTTTGTGTGTCGGTAAAGCTCAACTCGGCGGATTTCCAGCGCGGGGGGTTCGATGCCGATGATGCACGGCAGGTGATCCAGTGGCTCAACGAACAAGCGATCGACCTGCTGGAGCTCTCCGGTGGCAGTTACGAAGCACCGGCCATGCAAGGCGAAGCGCGCGATGGCCGGACCCTGGCGCGCGAAGCGTACTTTCTGGACATGGCCGGTGAACTGGCCAGCGTGGCACGGATGCCGGTAATGGTGACTGGCGGGATCAGGCGTCTGGCAATCGTCCAGCAGGTCCTCGACAGCGGCATCGCCATGGCCGGCATCGGCACGGCACTGGCCGTGGAACCGCACCTGGTCAAGCATTGGCGTGAAGGCCGGGACAGTCACCCGCAGCTGCCGCCAATCCGCTGGAAACGCAAGCCCCTGGCGGCGCTGGCGAGCATGGCGGTGGTGAAGTTCCAGCTGCAGCGCTTGAGCCGTGGGCGCAAGACCCGACCTGAAGTCTCGGCGCTATGGGCGTTGATTCTCGACCGGTTATACATTGGCAAGCGCACCCGGCAGTATCGGCAGGCGATGGGCAAGTGATCCGAATTGGGTGGTGACTGAGCCACCGCTTTCGCGAGCAAGCCCGCTCCCACATTTGGAAGGCGTTCCCCTGTGGGAGCGGGCTTGCTCGCGAAGAGGCCGGTCCGGACGAAGGAGCATTCAGCCCGGAAGCAGCTGGTCGATATGCCGGTATTCAGCCTGCAACTGCGCCGCCAACACCTGGCTGCGCCCAAGCCGGATCGGCCCGCGTTCGATGTCGATCAACAACCCCGGACACGCAAGCGTCGGCAGCAACGGCCAGTCCTTCAACCGCCCATCGGTCACCAGCAACAACCGCTGCTGCTCTGCCGGAAATCGCTTTTGCCGCACCGCAAGCCATTGGCCTGCCTCACCTAGCGCCGCCAACAAAGGTGTGCCACCCCCGGCGCCAAGACCATCGAGCCACTGGCGCAATCCCGTGGAAGCCTTCAACCCCTGCACCTGCCACCTGGGTGCAGCACCGCTGGCCGTGAGCAAGGCCAGTCGCGCACGCTGGCGATAGGCATCGTCGAACAACTGCGCCAGCAAGCCCTTGGCATCGCTCAATGCCTGATGACGGCGGGTTGAAGCGGAGGCGTCAACGATCACCAGCCACAGTTCATGGGGCGAACGAGTACGCAGCTCAAACAACAGGTCGTCGCGCTGACGCGGCCGGCCACTGAGCAATGTGCCAGGCCAGTTGATCGAGCCGCTGCGCGCCGCATGGCGCTTGCCCTGTTTGCCGTGGTTCAGGCCCCCGGCACGGGGTCTGGCATTCGCCCCCGCGTCAGAGCGAGGGCGAATGCCTAGGGCTTTTTTGGCCAGCTCGGCACTTCACGTCGTGCGCCGACCGCCAGCGCCTGGGCAGGCAACTCACCCCACTGGCCCTGCCCTTCGCTCGGGTTGGCGTGCTGTGGGGCGGTGGATTGCGGTGCGTGGGATGGCTGCGGCGCCGGTGCCGGATGCTCGCGACGACGATGGCGCAAGGCGAACTCGGCGACTGCATCGATATCCTCCTCGGCGATGGCGTTCGCCCCGCGCCAGGCAGCGTGAGCCCGGGCGGCCCGCAGCCAGACCAGATCGGCGCGCAAACCATCGACGCCAGCGGCAAAGCAGCGTTCGGTGATGTGCTCCAGCGCCTGATCGTCGAGGGGAATGCCTGCCAGTGCGTTGCGCGCATTCTGACAACGTTCGCGCAGAGACGCCTGCGCAGACTCCCATTCGACGCAGAAACCTTGCGGATCGCTGTCGAAATCCAGGCGACGGCGGATGATCTGCCCGCGCTCGGCCGGCGCGGTGTGGCCACCGAGGGCGACGTTCAAGCCGAAACGGTCGAGCAATTGCGGACGCAGCTCACCCTCTTCCGGGTTCATGGTGCCAATCAGCACGAACTTCGCCGAGTGCCGATGGGAAATGCCATCGCGCTCCACCAGATTAGTGCCGCTGGCGGCCACATCGAGTAGCAGGTCAACGAGGTGATCAGGCAACAGATTGACCTCGTCGACGTAGAGCACGCCACCGTCAGCCTTGGCCAGTACGCCGGGGGAAAACTGTGCGCGACCTTCACCCAGTGCGGCGTCGAGGTCGAGGGTGCCGACCAGGCGCTCTTCGGTAGCGCCCAGCGGCAAGGTGACGAACTGACCGCTGGCCAGCAGGTCCGCCAGACCACGGGCCAGGGTCGACTTGGCCATGCCCCGCGGGCCTTCGATCAATACACCGCCGATTTTCGGGTCGATGGCGGTCAGGTACAGGGCCAGCTTCAGATCGTCGGCGCCGACCACGGCGGAGAGCGGGAAATGCGGGGTGTCGGTCACTATTTTATCTCGGTCATGGTCGGTGATCTTCACAGGCACCTCAATCATTGTGGGAGCGGTGATTAGCCGTCTTCTTCTATATCCAGCAACAGATTCTCCAGTGCCTCGCGGTACTCGCCCGGCTCCTTCCACATCCCCCGCTGTTGCGCTTCGAGCATGCGTTCAGTCATGTCGCGCAGGGCATTGGGATTGTGTTCGCGAACAAAATCCCGAGTGTCCGGGTCGAGCAAATAGGCGTCTGCGAGCAAAGCGTACTGGTGATCATCGATCAATTGCGTGGTGGCGTCGAAAGCAAACAGGTTATCGACCGTCGCGGCCATTTCGAACGCACCTTTGTATCCGTGACGCTTAACGCCTTCGAGCCACTTCGGATTGGCCGCCCGGGAGCGGATCACCCGGTTGAGTTCTTCCTTCAAGGTGCGAATCTTCGGCAGGTCCGGCTGGCTGTGGTCGCCGTGATAGCTGGCCGCCGCCTCGCCCTTCAGGCTTTCCACTGCCGCGAGCATTCCGCCCTGGAACTGGTAGTAATCGTTGGAGTCGAGCAAATCATGCTCGCGGTTATCCTGGTTTTGCAGCACCGCCTGTACCTGGCTCAGTCGCTGGCTGAACTGTTCGCGGGCGGCGGTGCCTTCGTCGGAACCGCCGTAAGCGTAGCCGCCCCAGTTGAGGTAAACCTCGGCCAGGTCCTCGCGGCTTTGCCACAGGCGACCGTCGATGGCGCCCTGCACGCCCGCGCCGTAGGCACCGGGCTTGGCCCCGAAAATCCGCCAGCCGGCCTGACGTCGTGCTGCCTCTTCATCGAGCCCCGTCTGCCGCAAGGCCTCACGCTCGGCACGTACCTTGGCCGCCAGTGGATTGAGGTCGTCCGGCTCATCGAGGTCGGCCACCGCTTGCACCGCTGCGTCGAACAAACGAATCAGATTGGCAAAGGCATCGCGGAAGAAACCGGACACCCGCAAGGTCACGTCCACCCGCGGACGGTCGAGCAAACTCAGCGGCAGAATCTCGAAATCATCGACTCGCTGGCTGCCGGTGGCCCAGACCGGGCGCACGCCCATCAGCGCCATGGCCTGGGCGATGTCATCGCCGCCGGTACGCATGGTCGCGGTGCCCCACACCGACAGTCCGAGCTGGCGCAAGTGATCGCCGTGGTCTTGCAGGTGCCGCTCAAGAATCAGGTTGGCCGACTGGAAGCCGATGCGCCACGCCGTGGTGGTCGGCAGGTTACGCACGTCCACCGAGTAAAAGTTGCGCCCGGTGGGCAGTACGTCCAGACGACCACGACTCGGCGCGCCGCTGGGACCGGCCGGGACGAAGCGCCCGCCGAGGGCATCGAGCAAGCCGCGCATTTCCGCCGGACCGCAGGCGTCCAGGCGTGGAGCGACCACCTCGCGCAGGTTGTCGATGATGGCTTGCACCTCAATCCACTCCGCCTCCTGTAGGAGCGAGCCGCTGTGGCGAGGGGGCTTGCCCCCGTTGGACTGCGCAGCAGTCCCTTTTTTCGGGGTCGCTTCGCAACCCAACGGGGGCAAGCCCCCTCGCCACATAAGCCCGCTCCCACAAGGGCTGTTCAACGCATCCGAAATCAGCTGCGCGGCGAACAATTCCAGGCGCTCGCGGGTATCACCCGCCGTACGCCAGGTGTCATCGCTGATCAGCAAAAGTGGCTCGGGACGCGGCCCGGTCCAGGGCTCGGCCAGCGCGCAATCGAGCGGGTCGAACCCCAGCCCGAAAGCCTTGGCCAGCGCCCGCAGCAGGCTCGATTGCGCACCACGGCCATCGCCCCTGGGGATGCGCAGCAGTGCCAGCAAGGTGTCGATACGTAAACGCCCGGTGGGCGATTCGCCGAACACATGCAGGCCATCGCGGATCTGCGACTCTTTCAGGTCGCAAAGGTAAGTGTCGAGTCGTGGCAACCAGATCGCCGCGTCGGCATCGCTGTCGAGCTGTTCTTCCAGTTGCAGTTCACGGTCGATGTGCGTGTCGCGCACCAGTTGCAGGATGTCGCGTTGCAACTCGCGGGCGCGGCGCGGATCAAGCAGCTGCGCTTCGTAGTATTCGTCGGCCAACAGTTCGAGGTTGCGCAGCGGGCCGTAGGTTTCGGCACGGGTCAGCGGCGGCATCAGGTGATCGATGATCACGGCCTGGGTGCGTCGCTTGGCCTGGGCGCCCTCGCCCGGATCGTTGACGATGAACGGATAGATGTTTGGCAGGGGCCCGAGCAATGCATCCGGCCAGCAGTTTTCCGACAGCCCCACGCCTTTGCCCGGCAGCCATTCGAGGTTGCCGTGTTTGCCCACGTGAATCACGCCGTGGGCGCCATAGGTGTTGCGCAGCCAGAAATAGAACGCCAGGTAGCCGTGGGGCGGCACCAGGTCCGGGTCGTGATACACCGCGCTCTGGTCGACCTGATAACCCCGCGCCGGCTGAATGCCGACGAAGGTCAGGCCAAAACGCAGGCCGGCGATCATCATCCTTGCGCTGCGACACATCGGATCGTTTTCCGGTGCGCCCCAACGCTCAAGCACCGCCGCACGATTGGCTTCGGGCAGTGCGTTGAACATCGCCAGATAATCATCCATCGCCAGACTTTGCTGGCACGGACGCAGGTCGAGCGTGTCGAGATCGTTGCTGACGCCGCCCAGCAACTGCTGGATCAGCGCGGTGCCGTTGTCCGGCAACCCACCCGGCAACGGATAACCTTCGGCATGCAGCGCCCGCAGGATATTCAGCGCCGCGGCCGGGGTATCGAGGCCGACACCGTTGCCGATGCGACCGTCGCGGGTCGGGTAATTGGCGAGAATCAAGGCAATGCGTTTGTCAGCATTAGGCACCCGCGCCAGATCGACCCAACGCCGCGCCAGTTCGGCAACGAAATCCATGCGCGCAGGTGCAGGCCGGTAGCAGACCACATCCGACTGACTGCGCTCACTGCGCCACGCCAGGTCCTTGAAACTGATCGGGCGGCTGATGATGCGCCCGTCCAGTTCCGGCAAGGCAATGTGCATCGCCAGGTCACGCGGGCCAAGCCCCTGCTCACTGGCGCGCCAACCGGGTTCGTTGTCCTGGGCGCAAATCGCCTGTATCACCGGGATATTGCGGCGAAACGGGCGCAGATGCGGTGCTTCAGGGCTCGATTGAGCGAAGCCGGTGGTGTTCAAAATCACTGAAGCTTCGACTTCATCCAACCAGTCCTCGACCACCGAAAGGCAGCCGGGCTCTTTCAAGCTGGCCAGCGCAATCGGCAATGGATTCAACCCCGCCGCCTGCAAACGCTGGCAAAAAACATCGATGAACGCGGTGTTCGCCGCCTGCAAATGCGAGCGGTAAAACAGCACCGCCGCCACCGGTTGACCCACTTGCCAGTCGGCCTGCCAGTCACTCAGTGCGGCAGAGTGTTTGTGCGGATGGTAAATCGCCGTGCGTGGCAGGGTTTGCGGTTCGCCCCAGGTGTAATCACGGGCCAGCCAACGGTTGGCCAGGCAGCGGAAGAAATCCAGGGCATTGCCCATCCCGCCCTGGCGCAGAAACTGCCAGAGGCGGTCGCGATCCTCGGCGCCGACGGTGCTCAGGTCACTGAGTTCCGGGTCCGGGCGATCATCACCCGGCACCAGGATCACCTGCACGCCGCGTTGCGACAGCTCGACCAGGCGCTCAATGCCGTAACGCCAATAGGCGATGCCGCCGTGCAACGAAATCAGGATCACCTTCGCATGACGCAGCACTTCATCGACGTACAAGTCGACCGAGGCATGGTTTTGCACCTGCATCGGGTTGGCCAGACGCACGCTCGGGTAATCGTCGGGCAACTGCTGCGCCGCTTCGGCGAGCAGCGCCAGGCTGGAATCGCCGCTGCACAGGACCACCAGCTCGGCGGGGGTTTGTCCAAGGTCGGCAATGTTGTCATCCGACACGAAACCGCCGGGCTGGGTCCTGAGCAGGTGCATGGCTTACACGCTGAGCGCGGCGCGCAGTTGCGCTTCGAGCGCAGCGGCGTCGAGTTCCTGGCCGATCAGCACCAGCCGGGTAATGCGCGCTTCTTCGGCGCGCCACTGGCGGTCGAAGTGCTTGTCGAAACGCGTGCCCACGCCCTGGATCAGCAGGCGCATCGGTTTGTTCGGGATCGCTGCGAAGCCCTTGACGCGCAGGATGCCGTGCTGGACCACCAGTTGGGTCAGCGCGTCCATCAGCAGGCTTTCGTCGGCTTGCGGCAGTTCGATGGAGATCGAATCGAAGGCGTCGTGATCGTGGTCGTCATGGTCATCACCGTCGTGGTGGTGATCGTGATGGCTATGACGGCTGTCGATGTGCTCCTCGGAGCCGGCACCCAGGCCGATCAGCACGTCCAGTGGCAGGCGACCGCTGCTGGCTTCGATGATTTTCACCGCTGGCGGCAATTCTTCGGCAACTTCCAGGCGCACGCGGGCCAGATCGGCCGGGCTGATCAGGTCGGATTTGTTGAGAATCACCAGGTCAGCGCTGGCCAGTTGGTCGGCGAACAATTCGTGCAGCGGCGACTCGTGGTCCAGGTTCGGGTCGAGTTTGCGCTGGGCATCGACCTGGTCCGGGAAGGCTGCGAAGGTGCCGGCGGCCACGGCCGGGCTGTCGACCACGGTGATTACCGCGTCGACCGTGCAGGCGCTGCGGATTTCCGGCCACTGGAAGGCTTGCACCAGCGGCTTGGGCAGGGCCAGGCCCGAGGTTTCGATGAGGATATGGTCGAGATCGCCGCGACGGGCCACCAGTTCGCGCATCACCGGGAAGAACTCTTCCTGAACGGTGCAGCACAGGCAGCCGTTGGCCAGCTCATAGACGCGGCCGTTGGCTTCTTCTTCGGTGCAACCGATGGAGCATTGCTTGAGGATTTCGCCGTCGATGCCCAGTTCGCCAAATTCGTTGACGATCACCGCGATTCGGCGACCCTGGGCGTTATCGAGCATGTGCCGCAGCAGCGTGGTTTTACCCGAGCCGAGAAAGCCTGTGACGATGGTGACGGGGAGTTTGGCCAGTGTTTTCATCGGATGCCCTATGGCTAGGTGGCGGGCATACGGAACGACAACCGGCACCGCGGGCGCGTGTGCCTGAAGAGTTCGCCACCGGATCACCCCGCCCGGTTGAAAGTGAGAATCTGTGTCGAGGCAGGTCTCCTGGCTGACGGTGTGCCGGCCTTGAGCCTGGCATTCGCTGCGCCTTCCCGCCGGCCTCATGGATTGAGCCTGCAGTGGCGTGGCAACGAACATCACCGTTCACAGTTGCGGGGGCAGCCGCGGCATCGACCGCGTTCCCTTCTTAGCTTCGACAAACGCCGAAGAACCTCGAAAGCGCAAGGCTACGCATGGTCTTGGGGCGGGTCAATGTTCATGCTCAGAATGCGGTCACTTGTGGCGAGGGGGCTTGCCCCCGTTGGGTTGCGAAGCGACCCCCGACAATCTTTCTGACAAATCCTGCACTCAGGCCTTGCGACGGCTGCGCCGCCGAACGGGGGCAAGCCCCCTCGCCACAGGTCTCGAGTTGAGAATACTTGCCAATTGACGCCAAACCCCCGCCCATGCTCTCCTACGCATCTTGTTACGGGTGCCCTTCACAGGGTGAAACGGGAAACCGGTGAATCATGTGCTTTACTCTTAAGCCATGTCAGTCCGGTGCTGCCCCCGCAACGGTAAGCGAGCGAAGCGTCAGATCCACTGTGCCATTACGGTATGGGAAGGTGATGCTTTCAGGATCAGGCATCTGCCTGCGCCCCTCGTGAGCCCGGAGACCGGCCCGCAACACAAAGTGACCAGTACGATCACTGAAACAACAAACCCGCGGTGGGCGGGCGCTGTTTGAAACGCTGCGCGCCTGGTCGTGCAGGTTTTTGCATGCGCTCTTATTCCCCGCTGACAGACCAGAGGGAAACGCCATGTCGATCATCAGCAGCACCGGCCACACCACAACCAGCACCACCTCTACCCTGGCCCAACGCCTGACCGCCGCCGCCTGCGCGTCGATCCTTGGCGCCTGCCTTGTGTATTTCGCCGGTTTCTCGCACATCGAAGCGGTGCACAATGCCGCCCACGATACCCGTCACAGCTCTGCGTTCCCGTGCCATTGAGACCTGACGACATGATCAAGCGTATTGCACAAACCGCAGGTTTCACCGGGCTGCTGGCCGCCCTGCTGCTGACCCTGCTGCAAAGTTTCTGGGTCTCGCCCCTGATCCTGCAGGCCGAAACCTACGAAAAAGCCGAACCGGCGGTTGTTGAAATGCATGAGCACGCCGACGGTGCGATGGCGGCCCACACCCACGATGCGCAAGCCTGGGAGCCGGAAGACGGCTGGCAGCGCGTGCTGTCGACCACCGGCGGCAACCTGGTGGTGGCCGTTGGTTTCGCCCTGATGCTGGCCGGCCTGTACACCTTGCGTGCGCCGACCAAAACCTCTCAGGGCCTGCTCTGGGGCCTGGCCGGTTATGCGACCTTCGTGCTCGCGCCGACCCTTGGCCTGCCACCTGAATTGCCGGGCACTGCCGCAGCCGATCTGGCGCAACGGCAACTGTGGTGGATCGGTACTGCTGCCTCCACCGCCGTCGGTATCGCCCTGATCGTATTCAGCCGTCACTGGCTGATGAAAGTCCTCGGTGTGGCAATCCTTGCCGTTCCCCATGTGATTGGCGCACCGCAACCGGAAGTGCATTCGATGCTCGCTCCGGAAGCACTGGAAGCCCAGTTCAAAATCGCTTCGCAGTTGACCAACGTGGCATTCTGGCTGGCCCTGGGCCTGATCAGCGCCTGGTTGTTCCGCCGCAAAAGCGATGGCCAATACCACGCATGACTGACGTCAGCACAGCGCCGACCCTGGTGGTCGGCCTGGGCTGCCAGCGAGGCTGCCCCGTCAGCACGTTGCTGGCGCTGCTCGACCAGGCGCTGGAGGCACACCAGATTGCCCGTCATGAAATCAAGGCGCTGGCCAGCATCGACTTGAAGCGCGACGAACCCGCGCTGATCGAACTGGCACAACAGCTAGGTCTTGAACTGATGTATTTCAGCAGTGAACAACTGGCCGTCTATGAGCCGCAACTCAGTCATCAATCGCAAATAGCGTTTGAACGCACCGGTTGCTACGGCGTGGCGGAAAGCGCCGCACTGGCCCTGGCCGAACAACTGACCCAGTCCCCGGCAAAACTGCTGATTCCCCGACAAAAATATGCCCAGGCAACCCTGGCATTGGCCGGCGCGGCATAAAATCCCCGATAATCCCCGCCTCGATCATGAACATTCTTCATCTGAAGGCCTGTTCAGCCCCTTTTTTCCCACAGGAACCGACGATGACCGTCTACTTCATTGGCGCAGGTCCCGGCGACCCCGAACTGATTACCGTCAAGGGCCAGCGGCTGATTCGCAGCTGCCCGGTGATCATTTATGCCGGCTCCCTGGTGCCTGCCGCCGTACTGGAAGGTCATTGCGCCGAACAGGTAGTCAACAGCGCCGAACTGCACCTGGAACAGATCATTGACCTGATCAAAAGCGCCCACGCCAAAGGTCAGGATGTTGCCCGGGTGCACTCCGGCGACCCGAGCCTGTATGGCGCCATTGGCGAGCAGATTCGCTACCTGCGCGAGCTGGACATTACGTTCGAAATCGTACCCGGCGTGACGGCCACAGCCGCTTGCGCGGCGCTTTTGGGCGCGGAGCTGACGTTGCCGGACATTTCACAGAGCGTGATCCTGACGCGCTACGCCGACAAGACCGTCATGCCACCTGGAGAGGCGTTCTCCAGCCTGGCGCAGCACGGCGCGACCATGGCGATTCATCTGGGGGTCAATCATCTGGCGAAGATCGTTGAGGAGCTGCTGCCGCATTACGGTGCCGATTGCCCGATTGCGGTGGTTCACCGCGCGAGCTGGCCGGATCAGGATTGGGTGGTGGGAACGCTTGAGGACATTGCCGGGAAGGTTGCAGCCAAGGGCTTTCGCCGTACGGCGTTGATTCTGGTCGGTCGGGTGCTGGGCAATGACCACTTCAGCGAGTCATCGCTGTATCGCGCGGGGCATGCGCATCTTTACAGGCCCTGATTCACCACCAACCCTGTGGCGAGGGGGCTTGCCCCCGTTCGGCGGCGTAGCCGTCGCAAAATCTGTGTACCCGTATAAAAGCCGGGGCCGCTTCGCAGCCCAACGGGGGCAAGCCCCCTCGCCACAGGTTTCCAATCACCCATAAAAAAACGGCGCTCACGGGGCGCCGTTTTTTCGTTTCGCAGCGAACACCTTAGTAGTAGGCGTTTTCTTTCTGCGTATGGTCGGTCACGTCGCGAACGCCTTTCAACTCAGGGATGCGCTCGAGCAAGGTGCGCTCAATGCCTTCCTTCAGCGTCACGTCGGCCTGGCCGCAGCCCTGGCAACCGCCACCGAACTGCAGGACGGCGATGCCGTCTTCGACCACGTCGATCAGGCTGACCTGACCGCCGTGGCTGGCCAGCCCAGGGTTGATCTCGGTTTGCAGGTAGTAGTTGATGCGCTCGTTGACCGGGCTGTCGGCGTTGACCATCGGTACTTTGGCGTTTGGCGCCTTGATGGTCAGTTGGCCGCCCATGCGGTCGGTGGCGTAGTCGACAACGGCATCGTCCAGGAAGGCTTCGCTGAAGTGGTCGATGTAGGCGGTGAAGCTTTTCAGCCCCAGCGCGGTGTCTTCGGGTTTTTCTTCGCCCGGCTTGCAGTAGGCAATGCAGGTTTCGGCGTACTGGGTGCCAGGCTGGGTGATGAAGACGCGGATGCCGATGCCCGGGGTGTTCTGCTTGGAGAGCAGATCAGCCAGATAATCGTGGGCGGCGTCAGTGATGGTAATAGCGGTCATGGAAACTCCTCGCAGGCTTGGGCGCAGTTTACGCCAATCGACGCGCCGGACAAAGTCCTAGTATTTTTGTCGGGAAAAGAAACACCGATCACCCTGTGTCGGCGGGCTTTGTGGCGAGGGGGCTTGCCCCCGTTGGGTCGCGAAGCGGCCCCAAAAAACGGGCCTGCTGCGCAGTCCAACGGGGGCAAGCCCCCTCGCCACAAAAGCCCTCTCCACAGGGGATCTGCGTCCGATCAGAGGTTCTCGTAGCGGTTCATGTCCAGCACGCCCTCTTCCACTGGATCGGTTTCGTGGATGTAGCGGCTCAGGTCATGGAAATACACCCAGAATTGCGGATGACTGCGCCGTATCCCCCAACGTTCGACGATTTTCTCGAAGCTGTCGCTATCCTTGGCATTTTCCATTGCATCGACAAACGCCGGCACCTGCCCGGCGGGGATGTTGAACATGAAGTTCGGGTAGCTGCTGAGTACGCCGGGGAAAATCGTCAAGGTGTCGAGCCCCGGCTGATAGCGCAGCGATTCGCCGAGCAGGAACGCCACGTTGCTGTGGGCACGGTTGCGCAGCAGGCTGTAGACCTCTCGTTTGCCGCTGGCGGTTTCGATACGCAGCATGGTCGCTTCCGGCAGCTGATCAATCACTTTCAATCCGGCCGCCGGACGCGAGGTCAGGCGGCTCAGCGCCTGCTCGGCACTTTGCAGGTCCGGATCGATGTTCGGCCGCGAGCAGTAGGCGCCGTCGCAGCGGTTGATCGGATCGGGCCTGGCATTGAGATCGCCATAACGGGCCAGCAATTGCCGGGCGAAATCTCGCTTGGGATCCTGCGGATCAAGCTTCAGCGCAGTCGGTTTGTCGTCGTCGATGGACTCGTAGTCCAGCCACATCTTGAATTTGCCACTGTTCTGATACCAGTCATCGAGGTAGCCATCCCGGGAATCGGCCGGCATCAGGCGCAGGAAGTTCTGCTCGGCACCGTTGCGGATCAGGTCGAAATACAGGCGCGTCTGGGCTTGGTGGGACACGTTACCGAACACATCGAAGTTCACCGCCAGTTGATAGTAGGTGCGCTCCAGCAGCGGATAGTCGAACAGCCACATCGTCTGCGGCACGTCGCCGATCAGGCCCTTGGTCACCGAAGCACTATCGAAATGGCGGAAGATACTCAGCAGTGCGTTGTCGTTGCCGGCCCACAGGGTCGACCAGCTCGGCGCCGGCTGGTCGGCATAGCTGTCGCGGCGCAGGGCCTCGTACTCGTTGCGTTTGTCGCGGTAGTCGTGCCACAGGCTCAGGACGCTGCCGACATCGTCATTCTGCCCCGGCATCGCCAGCAACGGCGTGGCCTGCCCGCGATAGTTCGGGTCGGTGATGTAGAGGTCGTGTTCAGGCGCCTGGAACAGTGCCCAGAAGTTGTCGCGAATGACATCCGTGGCGATCTGCCCGCGGCACACCGGGCCGCGGATAAACGTGCGCACAAAGTACTCGGCGTTATCGAGCATGAACTGATAACGCGCCTGGGCCGGAATCGCTTCGAAGGTGGCAAACGGGTTGGCCCGGCTTTGCGGCCCGTAGCCCGGTAATGCGTCGACCTGCCAGTTGCCGCTATAGAACAGCGATTTGACCCGCGCCAGCTTCGCCGCACTCAGCGCATAGGTAATGTGGGTCTTGTGCACGATCACACCCTGCACCGGCCACAAACGATAGTAGAACTGCGTGCCCGGATCATCGTTGGGGCGACGGCTGTTGATCAGGTCAATCGGCTGGCCGGTCGGCGTGCGCGAACGCACCCACTGGAAGAAATGCCCTGGCTCGCCATCCTTGAAGTAGAGATGGGCGAGGAACCAATGCTCATACAGCCAGCGCCCCACCAGGCTTTCCCGGGCGCCCGGCGCATTGAGCAGGTTTTCCCACTGGATCACCTCCTGCGTCTCTGTTGCACTCGGGGCCAAGGCCTGCTGGTCGATGGGTGCCCCGGCCGCCAGCCAGCGTTGCAGCGTCTGGTACTGCTGGTCGGTCAGGCCGGTCACCGCCAGCGGCATGCCCTCCTTCGGGTGCGCGGCGGCATAGGCGCCGAACTCCGCGGGCATGGCACACATGTTTTCCCGGTTCAGGCCCAGGACGATGTCTTGCGGCAATTTGGCATTGGGTTGCAACGGGGTGTTGTGGCCCAGTTCCAACATCCGCGCCATCAATGCAGCCTGGCTGCCCTGGGCATCGAGCACCGAATAGAAGCCTTTTTGCTGCCAGGCGGTTTTTCCGGAAGCGTCCAGAAACAGCCGCGTCGGTGCCACCGCTTTCGTGCGGTCACCATCATAGACCGGGATTTTCGTCGCGCCCCGCGCCGCGCCTTCGCCACTGCCCAGGTTGAGCTGACAGGCGGCGTCGTTGCAGGCGTGGCAAGCCACGCACTTTTCAGTGAAGATCGGCTGGATGTCGCGGCTGTAGGAAATAGAAGGTGAAATGGCAGTGGAAATCGCCGGGCTTTGCGCCACGGCGCCCCAGCTTAAAAACAACAGCAATGTGCTGATGACGAAGCGATACGACATGTCCCTGGTCCTGAATCCTGAAAAAACGCCGCGATTCTACCGGTCTGTCACCCCTGCCAACATGAACGATATTCATGCAAATTCGAGTCATGCTCTAAAAGCGCACAGGTTTGCTATCATCCCGGCCCTTCGTCATGGTCTTACCGAGTAGTCCAAATGTCCGATCGCAGCGTTCGCCTTCAAGCTCTCAAGCACGCCCTCAAAGAGCGCATCCTGATTCTCGATGGCGGTATGGGCACGATGATCCAGAGCTACAAGCTCGAAGAGCAGGATTACCGTGGCAAACGCTTCGCTGACTGGCCGAGCGATGTCAAAGGCAACAACGACCTGTTGGTACTGACTCGCCCGGACGTGATTGGCGGCATTGAAAAAGCCTACCTGGACGCCGGCGCCGACATTCTGGAAACCAACACCTTCAACGCCACCCAGATCTCCCTGGCCGACTATGGCATGCAGGGCCTGGCGTATGAGTTAAACGTAGAAGGCGCGCGCCTGGCGCGCAAGGTCGCCGACGCCAAGACCCTGGAAACCCCGGACAAGCCGCGCTTCGTTGCCGGCGTGCTCGGTCCTACCAGTCGCACCTGCTCGCTGTCCCCGGACGTGAACAACCCCGGCTACCGCAACGTGACCTTCGATGAGCTGGTGGAAAACTACACCGAATCCACCAAAGGCCTGATCGAAGGCGGCGCCGACCTGATCCTGATCGAAACCATTTTCGACACCCTCAACGCCAAGGCCGCGATCTTCGCCGTGCAAGGCGTGTTCGAGGAACTGGGCATCGAGTTGCCGATCATGATTTCCGGCACCATCACCGACGCCTCCGGCCGTACCCTGTCCGGCCAGACCACCGAAGCGTTCTGGAACTCCGTGGCCCACGCCAAGCCGATTTCCGTCGGCCTCAACTGCGCCCTCGGCGCCAGCGAGTTGCGCCCGTATCTCGAAGAGCTGTCGAACAAGGCTGGCACCCACGTTTCCGCGCACCCGAACGCCGGCCTGCCGAACGAATTCGGCGAGTACGACGAACTGCCGTCGGAAACTGCCAAGGTCATCGAAGAGTTCGCCCAAAGCGGCTTCCTCAACATCGTCGGCGGCTGCTGCGGCACCACGCCGGGCCACATCGAAGCCATCGCCAAGGCCGTGGCCGGCTATGCGCCGCGCGAGATTCCGGACATTCCCAAGGCTTGCCGCCTCTCGGGCCTGGAACCGTTCACCATCGATCGCAGCTCGCTGTTCGTCAACGTCGGCGAGCGGACCAACATCACCGGCTCGGCCAAGTTCGCCCGCCTGATCCGCGAAGACAACTACACCGAAGCCCTCGAAGTCGCCCTGCAGCAGGTCGAGGCCGGCGCCCAGGTGATCGACATCAACATGGACGAAGGGATGCTCGATTCGAAGAAGGCCATGGTGACCTTCCTCAATCTGATCGCCGGTGAACCGGACATCTCCCGCGTACCGATCATGATCGACTCCTCCAAATGGGAAGTGATCGAAGCCGGCCTCAAGTGCATCCAGGGCAAGGGCATCGTCAACTCGATCAGCATGAAGGAAGGCGTCGAGCAGTTCATCCATCACGCCAAGCTGTGCAAGCGCTACGGCGCCGCGGTGGTGGTGATGGCCTTCGACGAAGCCGGCCAGGCCGACACCGAAGCGCGCAAGAAAGAAATCTGCAAACGCTCCTACGACATTCTGGTCAACGAAGTGGACTTCCCGCCGGAAGACATCATTTTCGACCCGAACATCTTCGCCGTGGCTACCGGTATCGAAGAACACAACAACTACGCTGTGGACTTCATCAACGCCTGTGCCTACATCCGCGACGAACTGCCGTACGCGCTGACCTCGGGCGGTGTGTCCAACGTATCGTTCTCGTTCCGTGGCAACAACCCGGTGCGCGAGGCGATCCACTCGGTGTTCCTGCTGTATGCGATCCGCAGTGGCCTGACCATGGGTATCGTCAACGCCGGCCAACTGGAGATCTACGACCAGATCCCGATGGAGCTGCGCGACGCCGTGGAGGACGTGATCCTCAACCGCACCCCGGAAGGCACCGACGCCCTCCTCGCCATCGCCGACAAGTACAAGGGCGACGGCAGCGTCAAGGAAGCCGAGACTGAAGAGTGGCGCAACTGGGACGTCAACAAGCGTCTGGAACATGCGCTGGTCAAAGGCATCACTACCCACATCGTCGAGGACACCGAAGAATCACGCCAGTCGTTCGCCCGTCCGATCGAAGTGATCGAAGGCCCGCTGATGTCTGGCATGAACATCGTCGGCGACCTGTTCGGCGCCGGCAAAATGTTCCTGCCGCAGGTGGTGAAATCCGCCCGAGTGATGAAACAGGCCGTGGCGCACCTGATCCCGTTCATCGAACTGGAGAAAGGCGACAAGCCGGAAGCCAAGGGCAAGATCCTCATGGCCACGGTGAAAGGCGACGTGCACGACATCGGCAAGAACATCGTCGGCGTGGTGCTCGGTTGCAACGGCTACGACATCGTCGACCTCGGCGTGATGGTCCCGGCGGAAAAAATCCTCCAGGTGGCCAAGGAACAGAAGTGCGACATCATCGGCCTGTCCGGCCTGATCACCCCGTCGCTGGATGAGATGGTCCACGTCGCCCGCGAAATGCAGCGCCAGGACTTCCACCTGCCGTTGATGATCGGTGGCGCGACCACCTCCAAGGCGCACACGGCGGTGAAGATCGAGCCCAAGTACAGCAACGACGCGGTGATCTACGTCACCGACGCTTCCCGCGCCGTGGGCGTGGCGACCCAGTTGCTGTCCAAGGAACTCAAGGCCGGTTTCGTCGAGAAAACCCGCCAGGACTACATCGAAGTTCGCGAGCGCACCGCCAACCGCAGCGCCCGCACCGAACGCCTGAGCTACGGCGCGGCCATCGCCAAGAAGCCGCAATTCGACTGGGCGAGCTACACGCCGGTCAAGCCAACGTTCACCGGCACGCGGGTGCTGGACAATATCGACCTCGACGTTCTGGCCGAATACATCGACTGGACGCCGTTTTTCATCTCCTGGGACCTGGCGGGCAAATTCCCGCGCATCCTCCAGGACGAAGTGGTCGGTGAAGCCGCTACCTCGCTGTACAACGACGCAAGGGAAATGCTGCGCAAATTGATCGACGAAAAGCTGATCAGCGCTCGCGCGGTGTTCGGCTTCTGGCCGGCCAACCAGGTGCATGACGACGACATCGAACTCTATGGCGATGACGGCAAGCCAATGGCCAAGCTGCATCACCTGCGCCAGCAGATCATCAAGACCGATGGCAAGCCGAACTTCTCCCTGGCCGACTTTGTCGCGCCGAAAGACAGTGAAGTGACTGACTACGTGGGTGGTTTCATCACCACCGCCGGTATCGGCGCCGAAGAAGTGGCCAAGGCCTACCAGGACGCGGGCGACGATTACAACTCGATCATGGTCAAGGCATTGGCCGATCGCCTGGCCGAGGCCTGCGCCGAATGGCTGCACCAGCAGGTGCGTAAAGAGCACTGGGGTTACGCCAAGGATGAAGTGCTGGATAACGAGGCGCTGATCAAGGAGCAATACACCGGCATCCGTCCGGCACCGGGTTATCCGGCCTGCCCGGACCACACCGAGAAGGCCCAGTTGTTTGCCCTGCTCGATCCAGAGGCCGAGGAAATGCGCGCAGGCCGCAGCGGTGTGTTCCTCACCGAGCACTACGCCATGTTCCCGGCGGCAGCGGTCAGCGGCTGGTACTTCGCCCACCCGCAGGCGCAATACTTTGCCGTTGGCAAGGTCGACAAGGACCAGGTGCAGAGCTACACCTCGCGTAAAGGTCAGGAGTTGAGTGTGACCGAACGCTGGCTGGCCCCGAACCTGGGCTACGACAACTGAGTGACCCCTTGTAGGAGCGAGCTCGCTCGCGATGGACTCAAGAGCGCTGTGTTTATCCAGTAAACACGCGTTATCGTTAACGACCATCGCGAGCGAGCTCGCTCCTACGGGGAGAATGAATCAGCCGTTTGAGGCGAGTTCCGCGACCTCTTTTCGAGACAACTCGATCATCTTCGCATTGCGTGCCGCCGCCTGATCAAAAAGCACACTCAGGAACGCAGGGTCGTCAGCGTTGCCAGCCTCGTCCGTATCCATTTCCTGGACATCCATCTCGTCGAGTGCCCTGAAGTCTTCAGGGTATTTCTCCTTGAGATAACTCACCCAGTAGTCACGCTGAATCAGGTCTTCAAAAAACCCGTCGGAGCGCTCTGCATTGACGATCTCGATGCGCGCCTGCGCCAGTTGCCCGGGCGTCACGCCCGAGGCGTAGGTCATGTGTTTGGGTTGTCCTGGCAGGGTCAGGCCGTCGTCCCAGCCCTCGGTCAGACCGATTCGATAGCCCAGGCGTACCTCTGCTTCATCATGACCGGTACGCGCACCGGCTTTTTTCGCCAGTTCATCGACTTTGTCCAGGCGGAACAACTGTCTGGACAACTTCAAAAGTGCCTGGCCTTTCACACTCAGGCGCCCGGGCGGAATATCGAGCAGGGCATTGTGGGTGAAGACTGTGCTTTCCAGCCCGCTGAACGTCAGGATCCGGCCGTCGACACAGGTGCCATGGGTAGCGGAACTGGCGAACAGGACCTCACGAAGTTCACTGTTGTCGGCGGCGGCTTGCATGACGGTCCACACTCGCCGGGTCAGATCGGCATTCGCCACCCTGAACTCCTGCGTGTCCTGCAATCGCGCAATCAAATGGAAGAACGCTGCATTGTCCGGTTCCTCCACCAATTGATTCCAGATCTGTTTTTTGCCGGCCAACTCCTCGGGGGGAGCATTGGCCAGCCAGGGTTCCCTTTGAGCGGAATCAGGCTCGGCCTCAGGCAATTCTTCATCAGACTCGACGCTTTCGCTGCCGCCTTCGTCATAGCCATGAGCATCATCAATCAATTCATCAAGATCACTGCGCGTGAATCCCAGCACGGTGTCGTGCAAACCCTCTTCGCGATAGGCCCTCAATTGCTCCAGGCTTTCCAGCGACAGGCTGTAGTTGTCGCTCAGGTCCGTACCTGCGAGCAGAACCTCGTGGTTGCCATCCAGAACTTCCTCGGGAATCGACGTGATGTCGTTGCCACTGAGGTTCAACGTTCTCAGACGACTGGCATTGAGCGCGCCGTCCGGCCAATCGGTTAGATTGTTGTTGCGCAGATTAAGCGTCTCCAGATCCCTGACAACACCGACATCAAAGGTATCCAGTTCGTTGTAGCTCAGGTCCAGCCATTGCAGCCGTTCCAGGCGGCTCAACGTGGTGTACAAGCGCTCGGTATCGCTGATACGGTTCGAGGAGAGTTCCAGGCGCTCGAGCTTTTCCATGTATTGAACCGGGTCGGGTACAACCTCCAGCCCATTGCCATTAAGTTCAAGTGTCGTCAGTTGAGTGAACGCCTGGAGGAACCCGTCAGAACCTTGAGCGCTAAGTTTTACGCTCGTCAGGTTCAAGCTACCCACATGATCGAACGCTGCCGACAGATCGGGCAGCTCGGGCAGATCGCCCAGTTGCAGCCCATTGAGATTCAACTCAACGTCTGCAACACCCTGCGTGCCGATCAGGCCTTCGCGCCAGCATTCAAGGATTCGCAAGGCAGCGAGCCTGCGAGTGCTCGACGACGTCATCCAGCCAGGGCCCTGTTTACCGCGCGTATACAGCCAACCATTCAAACGACGGGTGAGCACTTCAAAAGCTTGCTCCCATTCGGCTAATCGCTCACTGATTTGCACCAGCGCTGCCCCGCTCTCGCGCATCTGTTCGATCACTTGCAAGGCGTCATCATCGGCCAGATTCGGTTTGAGTCGTTGCAGGCGTTTTCCCAACACCGCCAGCCCTTCTCCCACCGGGACTGCTGTCAGCGGCAGCAAATGGCCTGCGATCGACTCCCCGCTCTCGGACGGTGGGAAAGTCGTTGGCACCTCCTCCAGGTCAAACCGCTCCAGGGTTCCGGCTGGCAAGCCTTTGGCAACTTCCACTCGCTGCCGGGCCAAATCGAGTTCTACGATGGATTGCGGGGTCAAGGGTGTGCCGGTCAGGTTGGCTTTGAGCAGCATGTCATCGGCAAGCGGCGTGGGCAGCTCGGAGACTTTGCTGTCACGTAAATCGAGCCAGCTCAGCTCTGGCAAGTCCTGCAACCCTGCGGGCCATTCCTGCAGGTCCGTGCCGCGCAGGTTCAAGGCCTTGAGACGAGTCAATGTACTGACGTCCAACGCGTGCAGCGGGTTGTTGCTCAGGTCCAGGTATTCGAGACTCTGCAGCCCTGCGAAACTTTGTGGTTCGACCGAGCCGGCACCGATGCGATTGCCGGATAGATCCAGATAAGTCAATTTGCCTAGTTCGCCAGGCGCAATCGGCACCTCAGTCAAATCGACATTGAGCAAGCCGAGCCTTTGCAGTTCGGTAAAACTGCCGACAAAGCGGCGGATCTGTTCCGCAGGCGCTTTAGTACCCCGCAGATTCAACGTCTGCACATGCGAGAATTCACCGGCCGGTAGCACTGGAAATTCACTCAGTTGCAGATTCGGCACCTCGAGCACCGAGGCATCGGCAGTAGAGCCGTAACGTTTGAAGGCACCATGACGCCAGCTGACTCTCAGGGACTGATCCAACCAAGCGCGCGCCATCGACTCCTCGATTGCTATGGGTGTCGCTGTCGAGTGGTACCAGTCATAGAGTTGCTGGCCGAGTGCCCTGTACCCTTCGCTCAATGCCTCCAGGGCCTCGAACCTTGCTTCGGCGCCTGGCCATTGCTCGGTAAACTGATTGAATATCACCTCGACCGAGTCGTACAGACCTTCGCCAAGACGCCGCAACTCCCCCTTGCTGTAAGCCCTGACCATTTCATCCAGATCAACCAGGTGTTCAGGGTGGTTCTTGACGTATTCATACGCTGGCTTGAAGTTTTCACGCAGGAAGTTTGCCCAGTCCAGCGACAGTCCGGACCAGAGTTTTTTATGCCCGCCGAAAACACCGTCGGGTAATGTCCTGATACCAGTCCCCCTCAGATCCAAGCGCTCAAGGCGTGGCAGTTCGAGAACCCCGGCAGGCCATTCGAACATCGAAGGAGCAAGGACTTCCAGGCGGCGCAGTTTGCGTAATCCGGATACATCCAGAGCTAGCGATGCGTAACTGGAGGAAGAGACAGCGAGATCCTCAAGCGTCGCCAACGCGTTTAATCTCGAGGGCATGTCCACGGCGTATGGAGTGGCTGAATAGAGGCACAGGTCGGTGAGTTCGCGCATTCCGTTCAATGCTGCGGGTACGTTGCTGAACTCATCCCCGGTGGCATTTATTCGCAGTCTTTTCAGCTTGGGGAAATTCGCCAAAAGGACATCGGCATTGGCGTCAGTGATACACCGGCCACGGACATACAAATCACGCACATGGGAGAAATCCGCCGACAATGCAGGTATCGGGTCGTCACAGACCAAATCAAGCAACCTGTACGAGGGGCGACTCTCAGCCAAGGGTGAGTTGCGCCAGCTTTGCTTGAGGTTCTGCGCAACCGAGGCCCTGCCTCCGGGCATCGATTGCAAGACGGTTTCCGGCACAGGCTCGCCAACCCATTGATCGAGCGTTGATTCCAGTAGCTCCCACTGGCGCATGCGCTCCTGCATGAGGCTGTAGATCTGTGCTTCGGTTTTACCCGCCCGCAACTGCGCCAGGATAAATCCATTGGCTTGCTGATCGGTAAGCCCTGGATGCACATCCTGCACGCGGGCCACCAGCGAAGGATTGAACCCTTGCCCGCGACCGCTGGCGTAGTAACCCACCTTGCGCTCGGAGACACGGACAGGTGGCTTGAACGACTGGCGGCTACCCGCTCGTTTCGCCAGCCGCTGTGACAATTCCTGTCGATGCTCGATGGCCGAGTCGATGACAGCCTGGCGCAGGCCGGCACTCTGACTGACGTGTGGGACGCCCAGTGCCTGGCGGGACTCGTCAGGCAAGGCGTGCATGATCGAGGCGAAAAAATTGTCGCCACTGGCGGGCACGCTATTGAGCGTTTCTCCCCGTTCATCAAAGGCTTGAAAAACAGGCCCCTGTTTCACCACGTACTTGCGACTGCCTGCCGATTCACTGCCGATACCATCAATGAGCGGGCCATCGATGTGTCCGTCGCGCACCTCCAGGCGTACCTCGCCGGACCAACCAGGGATTTTTTCCAGTGCATGCAGCGCGAGCCATCGGCTGTCAGCCGAGGCCATGCTCTGCGTGTACAGGCCGGAAAAGGCCTTGGCCTGATGCCCCTGCTGCGTATACCAACGCGCCTCCTCCAGCATCTTCAACGGTATTCGTCGAGACGTTTTCAGGCGGGTGAGCTCTTCAGCATTGGCGTCGAGCAGAACCCTGCGGGCGGCGGACACACTCAGTCCCGGGCTGGCACGCTGCAATTTTTCGATCAGTGGCCCGCCGCTGCCAGGATCGGCCT
This sequence comes from Pseudomonas sp. A-R-19, assembly GCF_019956575.1. Lineage (NCBI taxonomy): Bacteria > Pseudomonadati > Pseudomonadota > Gammaproteobacteria > Pseudomonadales > Pseudomonadaceae > Pseudomonas > Pseudomonas sp. A-R-19. The sequence goes on along the minus strand of NZ_JAHBDR010000056.1, from coordinate 11,352 downwards.
CGAACAACCGCAAGGCGTCCGCCAGTTCCGGTGGCGGCGGCAAATGATCCATGTGCATCTTGCGCAAGGCATTGTCGCCGACACCACTGGCATCCGCGATATTGAGCAGTTGCTCATCAGAAAAAGCTTCGGTGATATGCCCCATACGCCGCAGTAGCGTCAGGCGATCCCACGCCAGCGGCCGCTCCAGCGAATGACGCCAGGCACCGTGTCCGTTGTGTTCGAGTATGGGTTGCCAGGCGTGCGTATCGGTCGGATGCTGGATGCGCCACTTTTTCAGCGAAGGGTCAAAGGTTGTTTCATAGACCTTGCCGCTCTGCCGGATGTAGGTTTTTCCGTTTACCCGGTGTTGTCCCAACGCATCCGGGACGTAATTGCGGTCGAGAATGACATTACGCTCATAGGCGCTCAGCTCAGGTTTCCACAATCGGGTGTCGCCGTCGGCACGCGTGACCGGTGCCAGGCGCTCGACCATCGGCTCGGGTGTCACTGGAGCCAATTTGCTCACCCCTTTGCCAGCCCCCGCCATCACGGCGATCAGCGCCAGGTTCTCGGCCACATCGATCAGATGCGCCTTGGCTGCGTTGCGATCGCCCTCACTCCACTCGATCGCACCCTCGAAGGACTCATACAGGAGTTGACCGGCCATGACCGTGAGCATGATCTCCCCCAGCACCGGCACGAACATCGACACCATGTTCAATCCGAGCATGCCGATTTCCAGCAGATGGTTGAGCTTTTCCGCGCGCACTTTCGCATCGACGTCAGCCGTGGGGACCGCATGGCTGCGTGCATCGGCGATCACCTTGGCACGGTTCTGTTCGTAGAGGTAGGTCCACAGATCCGTGTTGGCGGACCAGATGCCGTCCACGCCTTCGCGAATGATCCCGAAAGGATTGAGGTAGGGATCCTCGACCGGTTCGCGCTTGCCAGCTCGCTCTGGCGGCAATTCCTTGATGTGCACAACGTTAGACAATAGCGGAATGTATTGCGCGACTTTCACCCAGACGGAATGCAAGGGATCGACTGGAGCATCCGCGGCTTTTCGGGTGAACTGACTGAAGTAGTAAGGACGATCGGCGTAGGCAACGAACTGGCTGAAAAAACGCTGGTGAGCCGTCGGCCCATCACCGCCGGGCTGTGTTGTGCCCCGGTGCGTGAACTGCCGCTTGAATTCTTCACTCAACTGCCCGGAGGTATAGCGTTTGAGCGGATGCTCGGGATCATGGGGGATGTAAACGATGAAGTCGCTGCTATAGCGATACTGCTCACTGATACTGAACACGACGCAGCCTGTCATCCGGCGCTTCATCAAACTCAAGTCACGAAACCAGACGGGCGTGTTACCGACTCGGGGATGGACCTCGCCGTTAACGACCGAGAGGATCATTGTGTAGTCTTCGGGCTCGATGTCCTTCTTCAAGAGGGCCAGCTCGGCAGCTGCGCTCATGGCCGCTTTCTGACTGGCAATGAATTGCTGGCGCAGTGTCGTTTCTTTCTGAGCCCCCACTGGCTGGAAAAACGCCATCACATGGGTTTGATACTGCGCGCCGATATCCAGCTCGCGACACAGTGACAGAAACTGTTTGACCGTGATGTCGAGGCTTGCGACCTCAAACGTGCCGGGGGTGGACGTCTCGATCAAAAAGCCGGATTTACGATGGAAGGCACCCTCCTCGCACTCGGATGCTTCAAAGTTATGCAGCGCAGCCTGTAACAACGAAAGCTTCAATACCTCGAACGATGCAAGTTCGATGTCAAGATCACCAATCTCCAGCGGTCGCCTGAGGCACAGCAGGGTTTTGTTGACGTCCAGTTCAATGGCGAACCGTTCCTTGAGGGCCTTGGTGAGAATCGGCCCGGCGAAAGTGTCGATATCCGCAAGCGAGGACATCGTCTTGTCCAGACTGGCCTGCGAGGTAAAACTGGCATTGAATCTGTTCTTCAGTATCTGCTGTTGCGTGACCGATGCGCGCTGATACCAATCCGCTGAAAGCGTGCCTGTCTCCTTTAACGCGGCCCGCCTTGCTGACGTGGCATCGACCAGCCAGGCCGGTGTCATCTGCTCGAGCAGATCGCTATGAATGCTGCTTTGTCCCGCAACCCTATGTTGACGGGGTAAAGATGGAGGAAGGGTAGACATACTGTTGCTCCTGAAAGTGGAACGACAGAACATCACTCCAGGGAGCCGCAACTGCGGTAGATAGTTACTACATCGACCCATACCCATTTCGAAATGCGTCAGCCAGCTAAAATGCCAGCCGCCGTTTTGGCTATGCTTTGAAGACCTACTCAAAGGCGAGGGATTTATGGACGATCCAGTCGACAACAAGCCGCCGACCTTCTGGCAAATGCTGCACAGCGTCATGGCAGCGGCGTTCGGAGTGCAGAGCGGGAAAAACCGCGCGCGTGACTTCACTCACGGCAAGCCGAGTCATTTCGTGATTCTGGGGATTGTGTTCACGGTGGTGTTTGCATTGGCGCTGTTCGGCATCGTCAAGCTGGTGCTGCTTCTGGCCGGGGTTTGATGCGACTCAGTGCATCAGGGTTTGCAGGGTGAACGGGTAGCGCCAGGACGCAGGACGCCCCTTGGCCGAGAGCTTGTGGAAGTCCACACCGAAGTCCTGCGCGGCCCCCATCGCCAGCAGCCGCTTGGCCTGTGTCCGATCGATCAGTTGCAGCAACGGAATCTGCCGATCACGGCCGCCGTACTGGCTGATGTCCACGCCTTCATCGTAGTCATGCAATTGCACCAGTGCCCAGCCACCGAGACTGAAGTGCCCGCCCAGCAACACACTCAGGCGACGGTCGAGCAGTGCCTGCAGCGCGGCGGGTGAATTGTTGATCGCGCCGAACAACACGCCTTGGCCTGGCACACCGCCGGCCTCGACATACGCCTGCATCACACCAAACACCATCTCGTCATTCGCGGCCCAGACCAGCGACGTCTGCGGGTAGCGCTTGAACAACAGCCTGGCTTGCTCGTAGGCGCGCTGCCGGGTCCAGCCGCCGTACACCAACTGGCGCAAATGCACTTCGGGGTGCTCGGCCAGGGCGCGCCGCATGCCTTTCTCGCGATACTGCGCGGAGGGGGTGATCTTCAAACCGGAAAAAGCCAGCAACTCGATGGTCTGGCCGGGATCTACCGGGCCGTGCTGCCGGATCAGTTCCTTGAGCATCAGGTAGCCGCCCTCTTCGTCATTGGGCACCAGGCTGCCAAGCAAATCGGGATATTTGTCGGGTCGTGCGCCAACGAGCTTCATCTGATCCGGGGTCAGGGCATTGTTGACCATGAACAGCTTCACCCCGCTGCCTTTGGCCAGGCGCAGGATTTCGGGGGCGATGTATTGCTCGTTGACGAACACCAGGTAGTCGGGGCGATGGTAACCCTTGAGGGCTTCACGAGCCTGGTGGATGGTGTTTTCCGGGACGCGATCCGAATACTGGATGCGCAAGTCCATCCCCAGGTCGGTCGCCGCGGCCTGCATGAACTGCGAGTAACTCGCCCAGAAAGCTTCCGTAGGGGTTCCAGGATTCAGGAACAGCACTGACTCCGCCTGGGCACAAGGTCCCACGACCATGCCCAGCGTCAGCAATACGCCATACAGAAACTTCAACATTGGTCGTCCGAGCCCCCCGGAAATTCGCCGCGCATTATAGCCAGCGAACTTCCGTAAAACGGCGATTTTTCCGGTTTTTGTCGGACAATCGTCGGAACCGGGCCCGGACCGGGTCGTTTATTGGTGGCTGACCCAGAAAACCGCCGTCCCCACGACCAGAATGATCAGGAACAAAATTGCCCAGGCATCAACGCTGCTATCGCTTTTCCTTGCTTTGGTTGGGTTGCTCATTGCATCGCCTCTTGTCGGTTTTATCGGTGATTGCATAAAGACACGAGCAGAGTAAAGACGACGATTGCCCGCATCACAAACAGGGTCTTTGCAACAACGATTCTCATTAGGCGATTTGGTTCTTTACATATGCTCAAACATCACTTTTACGCATAAACGCAAACTGGTATCGTGCCCCGGCTCCATAGGGAGTGCGCGGCCGTGCGCGCAGAATTGCCGAGGTTTTATCGGACGCCAGCAAGCCAAAAAACGCCGCTGTTTCCGACCGGCCCAAGCCTGAGAACAGGACTTATATGTACGTATACGACGATTACGATCAGCGGATCATCGAGGACCGCGTCAAGCAGTTCCGTGATCAGACCCGACGCTATCTGGCAGGCGAGCTGAGCGAAGAAGAATTCCGCCCCCTGCGCCTGCAAAATGGCCTTTATATCCAGCGTTTCGCGCCGATGTTGCGAGTCGCCGTGCCTTACGGCCAACTGACTTCGCGGCAAATGCGAATGATGGCCAGGATTGCCCGCGACTACGACAAGGGCTATGCCCACATCAGTACCCGGCAGAACGTGCAGTTCAACTGGCCGGCCGTGGAAGACATTCCGGACATCCTGGCTGAACTGGCCACCGTGCAGATGCACGCGATCCAGACCAGCGGCAACTGCCTGCGCAACGTCACCACCGACCAGTTTGCCGGCGTCGCCGCCGACGAGCTGATCGACCCGCGCCCATGGTGCGAGATCGTTCGCCAGTGGACCACGTTCCACCCGGAATTCGCCTACCTGCCGCGCAAATTCAAGATCGCCGTCAACGGTTCGACTTCCGACCGTGCCGCCATCGAAGTCCATGACATCGGCCTTGAGCCGGTGCACAACGCCGCTGGCGAACTGGGCTTCCGTGTGTTGGTAGGTGGCGGCCTGGGCCGTACGCCGGTGGTGGGTGCATTCATCAATGAATTCCTGCCATGGCAAGACCTGTTGAGCTACCTCGACGCCATCCTGCGGGTCTACAACCGCTACGGCCGTCGCGACAACAAGTACAAGGCGCGGATCAAGATCCTGGTCAAGGCGCTGACGCCTGAAGTCTTCGCACAGAAAGTCGATGCGGAAATGGAGCACCTGCGCGGTGGCCAGACCACTTTGACCGAAGCCGAAGTGCATCGCGTCGCCAAGCACTTCGTCGATCCCGACTACAAGGCCCTGGAAAACCAGGCCGCCGCACTGGCCGAGCTCGACCAGCAGCACCCGGGCTTTGCCCGCTGGCGCGTGCGCAACACCCTGGCCCACAAGAAGCCGGGCTACGTGGCCGTGACCTTGTCCCTCAAGCCTACTGGCGTTGCCCCGGGCGACATCACCGACAAGCAGCTCGACGCCGTGGCCGATTTGGCCGAGCGTTACAGCTTCGCGCAACTGCGCACCTCCCACGAGCAGAACATCATTCTGGCCGATGTCGAGCAGGACAAGCTGTTCGTCCTGTGGGGCGAGCTGCGCGAGCAAGGCTTCGCCACGCCGAACATCGGCTTGCTGACTGACATCATCTGCTGCCCGGGTGGCGACTTCTGCTCCCTGGCCAACGCCAAGTCGATCCCGATCGCCGAATCGATCCAGCGCCGCTTCGACGACCTGGACTACCTGTTCGACATCGGCGAACTGGACCTGAACATCTCCGGTTGCATGAACGCCTGTGGTCACCACCACGTCGGCCACATCGGCATCCTCGGGGTGGACAAGAAAGGCGAAGAGTTCTATCAGGTTTCCCTCGGCGGCAGCGCCAGCCGTGACGCCAGCCTGGGCAAGATCCTCGGCCCGTCGTTTGCCCAGGAAGCCATGCCTGACGTGATCGAAAAGCTGATCGACGTGTACATCGAACAACGTACCGAAGACGAACGCTTCATCGACACCTATCAGCGTATTGGTATCGACCTCTTCAAGGAGCGTGTCTATGCAGCGAATCATTAAGAACAACGAGGTCGTCGACGAAACCTGGCACCTGCTGCCCAAGGACTTCAACATCGACGAAATCAGCAACTGCGACGACCTCATCGTGCCGTTGCAGCTGTGGCGCGAACACAGCCGCATGCTCCTGGCCCGCGACGGCGGCCTGGGTATCTGGCTTGATGCCGATGAAGAAGCCGAGGAAATCGGCGAAGACGTGGCGCGGTTCCAGGTCATTGCCCTGAACTTCCCGGCCTTCACCGATGGCCGCAACTACTCCAACGCCCGCCTGCTGCGTGACCGTTACGGTTTCAAGGGCGAATTGCGGGCCATTGGCGACGTGCTGCGTGACCAGTTGTTCTACATGCATCGCTGTGGTTTCGACGCGTTCGCCATTCGCGCCGACAAAGATCCGCACGAAGCCCTTGAAGGCCTAAAGGACTTCTCGGTGACCTATCAGGCCGCTACCGACGAACCGCTGCCGCTGTTCCGTCGCCGCTGACTGTCACCCCTTGGACCCCGGCCCCGGGGTTCAAGGGGTTTTATCCTTCGCGCTAGAACACCGGATGATCCACCAGCGGTATCGGCCGCCCCATGGCGACCCAGTCGCGGTAGAGCCGGACTCGATCCTCCAGCACCACGAACAACCTGAACGGGTTTTGCCCATCGGCCATCCGCGTTTCGACGCACTGGCGCAGCCAACCCCACAACTCTTCTGATGTATCCGCCTCGTCGAGCAAGCGCCACACGCGTGCCTGCAGCGACCGATAACCCACCTGGAAATCCGCCGTAAGGCTCAATCCATCCATGACCCGGAGCAACGCACTGCCCGATGGCTTGCCGGCCAATCGTTGCCAGATCTGTTGCCGCGCCTCGCGCACGCTTTCATCGCCCTCCCCCAGCCAGGGCGTCGCACTGCCATAATCGGCACCCGGTTCACTCAACCACAGATTGATTCCAGTGCGCTCACGATGATCGACCAGGCGCAACAACGTCTCTTCATCCGTCAATGGATTACCCCACAGCTTCACCCGATCCCGGGAGACCGCCTGATTCAGGATCGCGTGGGGAACCCGGCTGATCCGGTTGCCTCGCAAGTCAAGCGAGGTGAGGTACGGCTGATCGGCAATGCCAATCGGGCAATGGCGTATGCCGGTGTTTCTCAAGTTCAGCACACGCAACTCCTTGAGCCCCAGAACAACAGGCGGGACGGTCAAAGGGTTGTCACTCAGATCCAGCGTTTGCAAGCTCAGCAGATCAGCAAACTGTGCGGCCGTGTTCTCCTCAAGCTGCAGTAGAGTGGAACGCAGGTTGAGCGTTGTGAGCTGGTTCATTTGCCGAATCGATCGAGGCAGCACACCTTCCAGCACGCCGTCTGCGTTTAACCGCCGCAGGTCGACACGCTCCAGGTTCAGGGAACGCAGATTCGGAAAACTTTCGAGAAAGTTGCCCAAGCTCTCGCGCTCGACCAGGCTCAGGCCCTGCATCGATAGCTCGACGACCTCATTGAAGCGCACGTTCATCGTCGGCAACCGATGGTAATCTTCGAACCCCAGATCCAGCCTGTAGCCGGAAAACACCTCGCCCGACACCACTCTATTGATCTGGGGCGGGCATTTTTGCCAAATGCTCATCAGTTCATCGCCCAGCTCGATTCGCGTTTCACGCTCGCAATCGATCACGGTTTGCAGCAGTTCGACATTGTGCGCTGCGATCTGCTGGGGACTCATGCCCGCGGCCTCGTCATCGTTCACAGTCAGAAAATCCACGTCCATTTCATCGACATCCAGCACGGACTGGTCGACCCATAGGCGCAGATCGGCATGCAACTGCTGCATCTCGAAAATCAGGCGACCCACCAGCGTTTGCGCCCCGGAACCTGCGTTAATCAGCAGCTCATCCGCCTGGGCATCGGTGAAATCCGGGTAAACATCCTTGATCTGCAGACGCATGACTCCGTGGGTCAGCGCCGCGGCCTGTGGCGTATTCGGGAAGCTGCCACCGCGCAACCCTCGTGCTTCGAAGGGCAGACGCGAATCCATTCGATCGAGGCCGACCCTCAACTCGGAGCGGGACAAGGCATGCGCGCCAATACGCAACCGCAACTGCCTGGCCGCAGCTGGCGAGTCCAGCGATAGCGCAGCACGTTCCTCCCCGGACAACAGATCGACCAGCGCGGTAAACACATCCGCACCTTCGCCGTCGGTAGCCGCCACTGCGCAGTAGCGATAACCATCATCGACCTTGATCAAACGCCGGCAATCCTCGGAATCCAGCGGACCGCAGCGGTCCAGGACCCGACCACTGATGGAGCCGTCGAGCACTTCGACTCGCAGGCCTTTGGGCCAACCGGGCAGGCGCTCCAGGGAATGCAACGCCAGCACATCGGTTTCGGCAGGCGAGACCGAACGCAAGTAGAGGCCTTCATAGGCCCGGTTGAGCCGAACATGTTGTTGGTATTCGCGCGCTTTGTTGTCCAGACGCTTGAACAGTTGCAGCGCCTCGTCAGCATCGACGGACCGCTCGATGTCGATCCCCGAACGGTCGAGAATCTGCTCCACCACACTTTTCGGTAATCCGGGGTATTCGCGCTGAAACAGACGAACCCATTGCTGGTCCGTGTGCTGCAATGCCTGATAGCGGGCGTTGAACAATCCAGTCCGTATTTGCGGGTCGGCGACGGTCTCGAGCGCCTGATCGAGCTTGAAGCGGGTGATGGTGTCAGCCAACATCGGTGTTGGCGGGTGGCCTGACTGCATCAAGCGCAGCATATCGTCGTCGACCGTGCTGACCCGGGCGATCTGCGCCACCACCTCATCGCTGAAGTCAGCCAGCGGCGCGCAAACACCACGTATCAGCTCCACGCGTGTCGACACGGACACCGGAATCGATCCGGGTGCGGGCTCGGGTGGTGTTTCGAGATGCAGCCCGCTCCCGGGCTCCCGAGGCGCGTGCAGCGATCCGGCGATTTTCTCTTCGCCCTTGAGTGCCATCGCCGCCCCGGCCAGCGGGAGCGCATTGAGCAAGCCGAACACCGTGCGCGTCACCCCCTCGGAGCGCTGTTCCGGTGTCTTGCCGTTGACGGCCTGATCAAGGCCGTAACCGGCGTCGATCAGGCCGGCCAGCACCAGGATGCCCTCGCCTCCCGGAATGAACAACGCCAATGGCCCCAACCGGTTGATCCATTGCACCAGAGGCTCCACCACCGCGCTCAGGTTGTCGCGATTGACCTGGGCATCGTCACGGATGGTTTTGACGCCGGCCATGGACGACTGCTTCATACTCAGTACCAACTGGGCGAACGGATCGGTGCTTGAGGACGCACGCTCAAGATCGATGTAATCCTGTGGGTCCCAGAAGCCGTCGTCATTGAACAGCCCTGCGCTCCTTGTCAGCCAGTGTTCCTTCGGGTAGAGCGCCATGCCCTCCAATGCTGTCAATACGCCTGCGTGGAAGGTGCCATCTTCACGATCGTCCTCGGCAAAATGCGCGACCAGTGCTTGCCTTGTGGCGGCCTCTTTGCCTTGGGCCACGATCCATTGGCGCAGGTGCGGCAAATCGGCGAACTCATGCAAGGGTGAGGAGTTACCGGGAATGTTCAGCAAGACCCGGCCGCTGTGACGGTGGCGATAACACCAGATATCGTTCGATGTGTAGCGATAGATCGTCAGCCGACCGACCTCGATCGGCGCGCCGACACGGGTGGGTGCCTGTACCTGATCGAGGGTCAACGCACTCCACGCCTGCTCTGCTGGCAACCCGGCGGCCTGCATGGCCAGGGCCAGGCCCTCCCGTGTCAAACTGCCCTCCTGATGCTGCAGGCAGGCGCTCATGATAAAGGCAGCCTTGGTCGAGGTTCTCAGGTCGTAAGGCGCCGCCTGGGCGATTCGCTTGTCTGAGGGCCAGGCACGATCAAGGTACGCCTGATAGCGGGTTTGCAAATCCAGTTCCCACACCCACTGCTTGAACGCGGCCGGCCTGAGGGCAATTTGTGTTGCCGGTCCATACGCCTGAGGCGTGGTCTGGCGATAGATGCCTTCGTAGGTATGGTGGTTGCCATTGCCGTGGTCGGCGAATTCATCGACATGCTCCACAATACGAATGGACGGGCCGACATCGGGCGGTGTGTACAAGCCAAATGCGCTTTCGGCGAAACGCCCGTCGCCAACGGTCTGGTAGTTCGCCAGCAGCGCCTGCACCAACGCTTGCGTGTTTGCCACCTGACCTTGCTCGATACCGTCTTGCGCAGGGTGCCCGTGGTAGCGGTAATCCAGGGTGACCAGCATGGCGGTTTGCGGGTCGATGTCTTGCCCCCATTTCTCCTTGATCAACTGTGCACCGAATTGCTCGGGAGACTGCGGCAGAGCCGTGCTCACCACAGACTTCAGTGTTTCGCGCAGCGACGCAGGCTCAGGATGAAGCGGTGTCGGATGGTCATTCATGTGCATTCCATGGCAACTATTTTTGGAACACCAACATAGCCAGCCACCGCGTTGCCGAAAGCAGGAACGGTCGCCTGCTGCCTACAGAGATTTCGCCGTGCGGTGGAGGACATCGGGCAAGTAGTTGCAGGCAAAAAAGCGGAGCACAACTCAAACTAATGACCAGCCAGAAAACCAACATCACAATATAAACTTGAAAACTCCAGCAATACATTCCGCGTCATGCATTTTTTGTTTTCCGCGATATAGTTTGAAACACCCAAACCAACCGCAAAAGAATTTTGCACAATGTATACACCAGATGAAGCCCGCAACTCCGCATTCAAAATACTGTGGGAAGAAGAAGATTTTAGTTATCTCGCCATTTTATACTGCGATGCCAATGGCGATATTGGCTACACCCCCATCAAGACTGACAATACTCTAATCCATATTGAACACGAAGCATGGCCAAACATTGACCAAGTTCGCTTCAACAGCCTTGAGAGCCTGCTTGATGCCTTGGAGTTAAATGGCTTTAAACAGGTTCCAGGTGAAATGGACAGCATAGAGCTGCCATGGTCTTCTTACCCTGATCTCCCGACTACATTACAAGAGCAACTCAATGAACCCGGGATGTTTATGCTCGACCGCCGTTATAAATTCCAGTTTAAGTTTGATGCTTTCGCGCCAGGACCATCGGCGCTTCCAATATCGGTTGATGGCGATAGTGTTTATTTGCAAAAAGGACTGATCAGCGCCATGGATGAAATTCGCTTTGCCAACATTGACTCACTGATCAAGGCGCTGGGTACTTATGGCGATAATGGAAGGGTCCTGGATTGGAATATCAGCAACCGTCTTGTTCGAACTCCAAAAATAACATGGCAGCACTGAGCAACGGATAAACGCTTGCCTCTTAAGGTATTAGTCTCCATAAAAAAGGTTCTTCACGCACTCCCGGGGAACTGTAGGAGCCGGCTTGCTGGCGATGGACTCAAGTTCGCCGCGTTTATCCGGTTCACACGCGTTATCGTTAACGACCATCGCTGGCAAGCCAGCTCCTATGTATGGACTCGCCCCCACTGTCTACCCGCTTTTGAAAAACCGCTGCCCCGTTGCATCTATGTATTAGGCCTATTCGTGGAAGCC